>JAYVFW010000378.1:0-10096 GCA_043772715.1 Phormidesmis sp.
AAAAGCTTCATCGAATTCACGTGGTAGTAGACTATTCACCTGTGATCGATAATTCGTCTACCCAGACTCTAGGCGCAACCCCAGATCCCGTAAACTCTAGCTCTTTCTCGACATAGATAATCGATTTGAGAACTTCGCGAATGTCACCCGCCACCGTCGCCGATTCAACACTGGTGCGCTTGCCATTTTGCACCAGCCAGCCATCAAACGGCAGTGAAAATGAACCTTGTGTTGCCTGAACTCCGGCATGAAGGGCACTCAAATCATCAATCAAAATCACATTGTCAGCCGTGTCTAAGCTATAGTCTTGCTCGGCAGACTCCCCGGCAAAAATGTGATAAAAGTGAGGACTCACGGTGATCTTAGACCCCATATTGGCGTGTCCAGTCGGTTGAGCATTCAGGCGTTTAGCCGTGCCAGAACTGTGTAAAAAGCCCGACAACACGCCGTTGGTGATCAGAGCAACGCGACGAGTCGGAGTGCCTTCTCCGTCAAAGGTTTCTGCGCCGACGTTTTCGGGGTGCAGCGCATCATCGCAGAGACAAAGCAGCGGTGAGGCAATCTGAGTTCCTAGCGATTCGGGGGTGGAGAGACTTTGGTTGTCGAGAATGCTCTGAGCGTTAAACAAGTTAGAAAACGCGCCAATTAAGCTGAGAATCGCTTCAGGCGAGAAGACGACGCGATATTTACCCGTTTTCACCTTGTCGTAATTGAGGTGACTGATGGTTTTCTCAGCCGCTTCTTTAAGACAGCCGTTGATATCTAACTCGTCTAACCCATGACTGACGCGAAACGCACCCGCGCTGCGAGGCTTTCTGCCTGCTTCCTCAGTTTTGGTGTAGAGGTAGAGCGAGGCAAAAGAATGACCTTCATTGCGGACGGCACCTTCGCTATTGAGATAAAAGCGATCGATATCTCGCTGCGCCAGCCCGTTATAAGGAACGCCTTTAATCGCCGGATGTGCCGCCAGCAATTCTTTTTCTGCCTCGACCAGCGTTTCTAGCAGTTTAGAAACGGGCGCTTGAGGATTTTTTGCTTCAGCATGGGGCGCTGTGGGAGCCGTCGCTTCAGGGCTGAATTCCGGCACGTTTTCCTTTACGCCAAAAAAGCTGGCTTCGTGAGCCGTTTTCAAAGCGAGTTCTAACCCGATCGGGTCAACATCCGTCGTCGAAGTCACTCCTACAGAATGGTCATCGTTCCAAACGCGAACTGTGACGCTCGATCGCTGCGAGGCTTTCATCTGCTGCGGTTCACCTTGATCGACCTGAACGCTGGTTTCGTCGATCGCCGACCCATAAATATCGTATTTTTTGATGCCCAACTTGTGAGCCGTGTCTTTTGCGTAGGATGCAATGTCGTCAATTTTAGGCATGAGAATCCTTTACATTAAGTGGCAATATTGCGTAGAGACATCCCACCGGAACATCTCTGCGGAAGAGGATGCAAGAAAAGCGTTGCTGAGTCGAAGTTTGATCTGTCAAGGCTGTAAATCCTCTCGCCCCCTAAATCCCCTAATTCTGGGGGACTTTGAATTAGATCTAGTTCCCCCAGAATTGGGGGCTAGGGGGCGCATTCATTCCTCGACTCTGCAACGCCAAATTATCGTCCGCCGACTGTGATCGAATCGACTTTGATGTGGGGCTGTCCAACCGTGACATAGATGCTGCCGCTCACAGAACCACAGAAGCCAGCCGCTAACCCTAAATCGTTAGAACACATGGAGATCTTGTTCATGATTTCGGTGGCTTCACCAATTAGGGTTGCGCCTTTGAGCGGCTTGGTAAGTTTGCCATTTTCGATTAAGTAAGCTTCGTCTACCGCAAAGTTAAATTGTCCGGTTGCGCCAACGCTGCCACCGCCCATCTTTTTGCAATAGATGCCTTTGTCGATCGAGGCAAACAATTCTTCAACCGAGTAGTTACCGGGCGCAATGTAGGTGTTCCGCATTCGACTCGCAGCCGCGTAGGTATAGCCTTGACGACGACCGCTGCCCGTACGAGGGTTGCCCGTGCGAACTGAGCCTGCGCGATCGGCGATGAAGTTCTTCAAAATCCCGTTTTCGATCAGCAGAGTACGCTGCGCGGGCATTCCCTCATCGTCCATGTCGATCGTGCCGAATGCGTCGCTGGTCAATCCTTCATCCCAAGCGGTGAGATTTTCGTGAGCAATCTTTTCGCCTTTCTTGTCAGCAAACGGCGTGGTTTTGCGCTCGATTTGCGTCGTTTCGAGCAAGTGACCACAGGCTTCGTGAAAGATTACGCCGCCAAACTCGTTTGCCATGACGACTGGATAGTTGCCCGACTCTACATAGTCTGCATACAGCATCTTCGAGGCAGAATCAGCCACTTCTTCGGCATCTTTGCCATAGTTCCAGGTTCTTAAGAAACCGGGTTCGCTGGTGCTGCCAACTCGCTTGTTAATCGACGATCGTTGAGCGCCATCGGCACACAGCAGGCTATATCCGACGGATTGCGATAAGCGAATGTCTCGTGCAAACGTGCCATCGCTAGAGGCAACCAAGACTTCTTGCCAATCTCGGAAGTAGACCGCGCGACGAGACTGCACAAACTTGGCTTGATTCGCTAACTCACCGTTTGCCGCTAGCAAGACATCGCCCATCTCGCGCATTGAGCTACAGTCAGCTAGCCAGGATTCTTTGCCCTTTTTAGCCGCGTAGTCTCTCAGCAACTCCAGGTTGATTTCTGGCACGTAAGAATTGGGGGCAGGAAGCTGCAAGCCCATGATCGATAAGCCTTTTTCAAGGGCAGCTTTCAGACCGTTGAACGATAAATCGTTGGTGCTGACATAGCAATCGGCTTTGCCACGAAACACCCGCACCCCAGCCCCCGTCGAGAGGCGAGGCGAAATGCTGGTGATCGCGTCGTCTTCTGCCATGCAGCTAATATAGTTAACGCGCTCTAGAAAAAACTCAATAAAGTCGGCACCTGCCGCACGTCCCCATCCCAAAAGAGTGGATAGCGGAGCCTCCCAAGTTTCATCGAAACGATCGGGCGTAGATTGATAGGTCAACCGGGGCAGTTCTTTTGAGATCAGTAGGGTGGGGGATTGCATGGAAAGCCTCTCTGCTAGGACTGTTGAGACAGTGGTTCACTTATTGTAACTTGCAGGGCTGAGTGGGGTGGGGTGGAATCCCGTATCTCTGGGTTTAACGTCAGTTCGACGAGTTTTTTCGCTTCGTCAAGAGCGGCTTCTGCCCCCTAAATCCCCCAATTTGGGGGATTTAGGGGGCGCGATGGGCTGGTAACGAAGTCGTCGAATTTACGTTAATTTAGGGAGTCTCAAAAAATCTTTTTGGTTGGGATGCATAACCCGATCGTGCCATCCCTATTGAGTCAGTGTAAGAGGTTCACGCCTCACCAACACACTCACCTCAAGGAGAAATGCAATGAAACTCGTCAAACTCTCTAGCTCTTTGGTTCTCGCATCTGCTTTGTTCACTTCTTTGCTCCCTGTCAGTGCGGTTCGTGCAGAAGACAACTCGGCTCTGTTTGGTCAATTGGCGGGCAAGATTCAGTGTAGCGATGTGGGGTTAGGCTCTAACACCCAAAACAATCACGGTGGCTCTAGCTCTGCTCGTAACAACTCTAGCGGTAGCAGCAGTTCAGCGTCGGGCAAAAATGCCAGCAGTCAGTCGAGCAACAGCAGCAACAAAGATGGTGGTGGCGGTGGCTTTAACATCCTTGGCATCTTTGGTGCGAGTGGTGGCGGTCAAGCTCAGAGCAGTGATTCAAAGTCTTCTAGCAACTCTAGTTCTTACAATCGTGGTAACGCCTCCAATCAAGCTAGTGCATCGCGTCAATCTAGTTCTTATAACCGCGATTCCTCTACAGTAGTGGTTGGTAAGGATTGCGATTCTAACAACGCTGCTGCCGCAGTGGTGATTACAACGTTGGACACCAACAAAACTGCTAAAGAGATGAACTCTGAGAACAACACAACCTCGCGCTATGGAATCGATGCTCAAATCAAAATCAACGATAGTAACAACAAAACTGCTGTTGATTTGTTTAACGCTCAACGTCGATCGGGTGCCGTCAACAATCTGACCCAATGGTATACACCGCAACACTAAAAGAATTGTGAGATTTGAATCACTCAAATCTCGTCCTGATATCCGCTCACTGATGCAAGTAGGAGTACTCAATACGGTACTCCTACTTTTTGTACGGGTATGGCATGAATAGAATTATCGTTGCCATACTTGCCAGGGTTTGCCCCCTAGACCCCCCAATTCTGGGGGACTTTGAAACACCCGATCTTCCCGGAATTGAGAGCTAAGGGGCAAACCGGGATTCGTGCAGGAGGGCACAGACTTAAAGATTGACCGTTGAAGCTCAGGAGTTGAAGGTTTGAGTTCTAAGCTCGACCCTTTGAGTTCTAAGCTCGACCTTTTGAGTTCTAAGCTCGACTGTTTGAGTTCTAAGCTCAAATTGTAGAGCTTTGAGCACGACTGTTTGAGTTCTGAGGTCAAATTGTGGAGTAGAAAGCTTGAATGACCGAGTGTTGAGCATCACGGTTGCAGATCTGAACTTGAAAGGCGCAGGTTTAAACGAGAATCGCGATCCTCTAGAGACGATCAGCGACGATAGACACGCTTAGACCTTCTGCATAAATAAAATCTTTGTTGCTATACCTGCTAGGATTTGCTTCCAATATTCTACAAAACTTGCATAAACCTCAAATCTGCTCCCTATTGATGAGGTGTAAGGGTTATAGCCCACTTCGATTAAAGGAGACACCCCGATGAACGTTCGCACTCTGTTAAATCTGGCTTTGTTGCTCTCTGTTACCGCTCCCGTTGCCCTACCTGCGGCAGCTTCTGAAATCATTGTCAGCACCTCTACCACAACGACGACCACTCGCCAGAGTACGATGATTCCGCAAACGGCGGGTGTGGTGATCAAGCTTCCGGCGGCTGTAACGGTGGATGTGGGGCAAAAGCAAGACTATCCGATGACGGTGCCTCTCGCACAACCGTTGCTGGATTTGCAAGGCAATGAAGTGGTGCCCATGAATACGCCTGTTACGATTAAGCTCAAGCCAGAAAACGGCGGCGCAAAAATTGTTGCAGAATCTATTGTGGTCAGAGGTCAAATTGTGGCAATTCAAGCTGTGAGTGCGGTGATTCCGGGGAACACGATTACGCAGCAGAGCGGAGCCGATCGCGCTCGTGAAAACAGCGGCGTATTGGGCAATCTATTTGGGGCGGTGATGGGGGCGACGGCTCGCGAATCACACAAAGCCTCTGCGTTTGACCAAGGCGGCATGATTGGCGGCGCGATCGGTATTCTCAGTGGCATAACATCGCCTAAAAACATTCGGATTGTGCAGCTTCCTGCCGATAGTATATATGTGTTGACCCTACAAGCGCCGATTTCACTGCCAACGATCGCCGCTGCTCCTCAAACCGAATCTGTCCAAGCCAGCCAGCCTCAGTTCGATTTTCACAACATTACGGACTATAGCAAAGGCTTAGAGCAGGTGATCAATGGGTTTAGACAGGGGCAACTTTCTCAAGCCGAAGCTCGTCGTGTAGTTGTTAGTGCTGACCAGTATGCGACCACCAAGCTAACTTCAAAACTCTATCCTCCGGCAGGTCTGCGTCGCCAAGTTGCTCAACTGTTTGACTACACTTATGGCATCGATCGTAAATAGACTTCCTGCATGAATAGAATTTTAGATATAAACTGCTCCCATATCTCGCTCCGTTTGGGTCGGCTCGTGCCCCCTAAATCCCCCATTCTGGGGGACTTTGAACCCACAAGTCTTCTCAAAGTCCCCCAGAATGGGGGATTTAGGGGGCGTTCCCGGATTCGTGCAGGAGGTCTAATAAATCCCACCCTTCATTCTTCTGACTATGCCCCGCGCTATTAGCCGACCCACCCTTCCCCTCGAAACTGGCAAAGCCAAACTGTGGATTCTGCTGGTCGGGGTCAATCACTACCAAGATAGCCATCTACCTTCGCTGCAATATCCTGCTCTCGATTGTCAGGGGTTAGCCGATGCGCTCACTGAGGCAACTCAAGAGTTTCCTCAACGAGAAATTCGCATTCATCATGACTTTGGGGCAGACGTGCCTAAACTAGCCTCGGTGCGGCAAACACTGCAACAGATGGTCACAGATGCACAACCTCAAGATACCGTGCTGGTCTACTTTTCGGGGCATGGTGTGTTAGACGATCGCACTCAGCAAGCGGTATTGTGTTTGGCAGATACTCAGAAAGATAGTTTGTTAGAAACGGGGTTTGTGGTTGCAGAATTGTTGAATTTGTTGGGGCAGTGTGCCGCCCGTCAGCAAGTCATTTGGCTAGATGCTTGTCATAGTGGAGGCATGACGCTGCGAAGTACAAAAGGACAATCGATATTGTCGAATCCCACTGCCCAAATGATGAATGTGTTGGGACAACGCGCCGCCCAAAGCCAAGGATTTTATGCGCTGTTGTCGTGCGATCGTGCCCAACAATCCTGGGAGTTTCCCGAACTGGGACATGGGGTGTTTACTTACTTTCTAATGCGGGGTTTGCGCGGTGAGGCGGCAGATGCTCAGGGCACGATCGAGGCAGACGGACTTTACAAATATGTCTATCACCAAACGCTGCAATACATCGACAAAACCAATCAACAACTGCGATTAATCAATCAACAAAAGCGCAGTCGCGGCGACACTCAGCTTCAAACTGAGTATCCAATGCAAACGCCAAAACGCATTGTTGAGGGCATTGGTGAGTTGATTTTGGGCGTGCGATCGTCTGTGGTTTCTCCTCAAAATCCCCGTCAAGCGTTGGTAATTGAAGGACTTCCCAGCCAGCACACGCTGAGTTTAAGTAAGGTGCTTCACAATGCAGGCGGCTTTGATTTGGACTACTATCCTCAACCGGGCAAAGATTGGTCAGCCGTGCGTGAGGCGATTCAAACCTGCCTGAGTTATACGCAACCCAACCTCTCTACTACCGCTCTCCTCTACATACGGGGACGGATTGAAGAAACTACTGAAGGCGATTCTTGGCTGATCTTGGGGGATGGCACTCGGATTGCTCGATCGTGGCTGCGGCAAGAACTCCGTCGCTCTCAAATGACCCAGCAGATTGTGGTGTTAGACTGCCCCGGCGCAACTTCTCTCATGGAGTGGGTCGAAGAGTTACAGCTTGGTAACGATCAGGGACAATGCCTGATCGCGGCAGCTTCTCCGGCAACAGAATCCGAAAAGTTTGCTCAAATCTTGTTAGAAACGTTGAAAGGGGGCGATCGTCCAGTCGGTCTTCCTGCCGCAGGTTGGATCGCACAACTGCAAATGGCATTAGCGGGAGAATTGCCGCTACACGTTTGGCTGTCGGGTGCCCAAGGCGTAATCGAAGTGTTGCCCGGACAAGTCGGGTCGCGCCGCCCTGAAACCTCAGGCTTTGACCTGGGACTCTGCCCCTACATGGGGTTGAGAGCATTTTCAGAAGATGATTCTAAATACTTCTACGGGCGAGAAGGACTGACTCGCAGACTGATTCAGGAAGTCGGTCACCAATCTTGTTTGGCAGTCGTCGGCGCATCGGGAAGTGGGAAATCATCGATCGTGCAAGCCGGATTAATCGCGCAACTACGGCAAGGAAAACAAGTTCCTGGCAGCGAACAGTGGTGGATTGGGCAAATGCGTCCGGGCGATCGCCCCTTAGAGTCCCTGTCTCGTAGACTAGTAGACCCTGGCAGCGAGAAAGAGAAAGTTCTTCAACAGCAGCAAATTGAAGGCATTTTGCATCAAGGGGCAGAAGGCTTTGTCTATTGGCTACGATCACGCCCCGAACCCGTCGTTGTTCTCGTAATCGATCAATTTGAGGAACTATTTACTCTGGCAGCAACCGACGATCGCCAACAATTTTTAGATCTAATTTTAGGTGCTGTGAACTATGCTAGCGATCGCTTTAAATTAATCCTCACACTCCGCGCCGACTTCATTTCACCCTGTTTAGAAATTCCTGAACTGGCGCTGATTTTGCAGCGATCGAGCGTTTTAGTACCGCCTTATTTGACCGAAAATGATTACCGTGAAGTGATCCTTCGCCCTGCCGAGCAAGTCGGATTACAGGTCGAATCGGGGTTAGTCGAAGTCCTTTTGCAAGAACTCGATCACAGTGCTGGAGACTTGCCCTTATTAGAATTTGTTCTCGAACAATTGTGGCAACAACGGCGATCGGGAACACTCACCCTACAAGCTTATCAGCAGCAGATTGGCGGATTGCGGGGTGCATTAGAGCGCAAAGCCCAAGCGGTTTACGACAGTTTAGACGCTGACGCTCAAGCCTGTACTCGTTGGATTTTCTTATCGCTCACTCAGCTAGGAGAAGGCACCGAAGATACTCGTCGTCGCATCTCCAAAGCCGATTTGGTGGTGAAAAAATATCCGGCAGAATTAGTCGATCGCACCCTTCAAGTTCTCGCAACTGCCAAACTGATTGTCATTGGACTGGACGAATTAGACCCACATAGCAAAGGAACGAAGCCACCACAAAACTCTGATTTTACGCTTGATTCTTTCACCGATGTTTCGATCGAGGTGGCTCACGAAATTTTAATTCGCTATTGGTCTACGCTGCGCTGGTGGTTAGAAGAAAATCGCAATCGACTGCGATCGCAGCGGCAAATCGAGCAAGCCGCCCTGCACTGGAAGCAGAGCGATCGTCAACCCGATTTTTTGTTGAGAGGCATTCGACTGGCTCAAGCCGAAGAACTCTATGTCAAGTATACTGACGAGCTTCCATCAGATACGCAGCGATTTATTGAAGCCTGTTTTAACGAACGCCAACGCGAACAGAATGAAATCAAACGCAGACTCCGCAAAGCACAGATCACGGCGATCGTAATCGGAGCGTTAGGCATCGCCGCCTGCGGATTAGCCGGATTTGCCTATTGGCAGCAGCGCAGTGCCCAACTCCGAACAATCGAAGCCTTAGCTGCCTCATCTGACGCGCTGTTATCGTCTAACCATCAGCTAGAAGCCTTGATTGCAGGAGTCAGAGCAGGACGGCAACTCAAACAAATCGATCGGGTCTGGAGTCCGATCTCAATGGATTCCCGTATAGACGCGATCGCCACGCTGCAACAAGCACTCGATCATACTCAAGAACTCAACCGTCTGGAGAAACATAGCCAAAAAGTTAACGATATTAACGTCAGCGCTGATGGAAAATTGATCGCTACAGCAAGCGACGATAAAACAGTAAAACTGTGGCAAAATAATGGCACCTGGATTAGAGATATAAAAAATCAGGAACGCATCAATACAGTTAATTTCAGTCCAAATAGCAAAACTTTAGCAACCGCAAGCGCAGACAAAACGATCAAACTGTGGAATCAAAACGGGAAACTGTTAAAAACCTTTAGCGGGCATCAAGACTGGACAACCGACGTGCAGTTTAGCCCTGACGATCGATTATTAGCCAGCGCGAGTCGAGACGGCACGATTAAACTTTGGCGACTTGATCGCAATACTCCAATCCAAACATTGCAAGGTCACAAAGGCTGGGTAAACAGCATTCGTTTTAGTCCTAATGGCAAAGTCTTAGTATCTGCTGGAGAAGATGGCACCGTTAAACTCTGGCAAATTGACGGCAAAAATTATCGATTGCTGAAGAGTTTTGTGGGACATCGCGATCGCATTACCGCCGTCACATTTAGTCCCGATGGCAAACTGATCGCTACTGCCAGCGCCGACAAAACGGCAAAACTTTGGTCACTTACGGGTCAGTTGTTACAAATCTTTGAAGGACACACCGATCAGGTAAATGACGTTCGCTTTCATCCGCAAGGCAAAACACTGGCAACGGCTGGGGCTGATGGCACCGTTAACTTTTGGAGCCTAGATGGAGCCTTGCTGCACACGATTAGCGCCTCGCGTAACGAAGGAACCGCCGCCCACTCAGACGAGATTACCCGAATTCGCTTTAGCCCCGATGGAGCAGTTTTGATGACTGCCAGCGCCGACAAAACCGCCAGACTTTGGAGGGTTCCTAACCTTAAACCACCCAATAGCGGATTGTCTGTCACCAGTCTTAGCCCAGATGGTCAAACGATCGCCGCCGCCAATAAC
>JAYVFW010000379.1:0-3451 GCA_043772715.1 Phormidesmis sp.
CAGGGTCGAGTGGTGAGTACCTGGGCTGACGTGATCAACCGTGCCAACTTGGGTATGGAAGTGATGCACGAGCGGAACGCGCACAACTTCCCGCTTGACCTAGCTTCAGGGAATGCGGCACCGGTTGCCCTCTCTGCGCCTGCTATCAACGGTTAATCTACCCTTGACGGTTTAGAGTCTGAAATCAAAAAGCCCTCCACCAAAATGGGGGGCTTTTTGATGGTTTGTCTTTATGGCAGTGACGACTTTAGAGGAAACTTAGACTTTTTGCTGAACTCGATCGTAGACTGCAAGAAAGGTTTTATCTTGCATTTATAGTCATGATGCTCACGCAAGTCTGGGGATCTCTGGTGATCTTCATAGTCTGTCCAATTTTGGGAGGTTTGCCTCTGATCGATTGGATAACTTATGGAATAACTAGAAAACGGTTAAAAAAGCTTGGCACTGGAAATGTGAGTGTCTCGGCCGCTTTTTATCATGGCGGACGATTTGTTGGAATTCTAGCTGTCTTGTCGGAGGCGCTGAAGGGAATTGTAGCCGTTTTTCTGGCTCGTGCCTTTTTTCCTGATCATGCTGAGTGGGAAATAATTTCGCTGATTGCTTTGGTGTTTGGGCGTTATTGGATTAGCAAAGGGGCAGGAACGACAAATGTTGTTTGGGGTTACGCAGTGCACGACCCGATTTCTGCTCTGCTCATTTTCATAATCGGTAGCATTGGCTTTACGATTCTTCGAGAACGCAACCAGGGTCGGATTGGCATTCTGATTTTATTTCCCCTGGTGACGGCGTTGCGCCATTCTCAAGACTCGGCGTTGATTGTGATGACGATCGCGCTAGCCGTTCTTTTAGGATGGATTTACAAAAAAATTCCAGATGACTTAGATATGAGGACTGACTCGGCGCAAAAAACATCTCAGTCGATGTTTAGGTTTTTTCGGGGCGATCGCTCCCTAATTTCTCTCGATCAACGTTTGTTACCGGGTAGGGCAGGAGAAAAAGCGGCAACCCTATCGGATCTGAAGCGATCGGGCTACCCGGTGCCAGAGGGTTGGGTTTTGTTTCCGGGAGATGACCCTGCGCCCTTGGTCGAGTTTCTTCAGCCTTCTGAGGCAGAGCCTCTGGTCGTTAGATCTTCTGCGATCGGAGAAGATTCTGAGGCGGCTTCGGCGGCAGGGCAATATCAAACCATTTTGGACGTGACGCGGCGAGAAGAACTGCTGCCCGCAATCGCGCAATGTTTAGAGTCTTATAATCGCGCTGCGGCAATTCAGTATCGGCGCGATCGGGGATTGCGCGATAGTTCAATGGTGGTGCTGGTTCAAAAGCAAATTCGGGGCGTGTTTTCTGGCGTGGCATTTAGTCGCGATCCCATCTCCAGGCAAGGCAATGCGGTTGTTGTTGAGGCATTGCCGGGGAATGCAGAATCGATCGTATCAGGGCGAGTGACTCCAGAAGCTTATGAGATTCAAGTCCCCGATGCTTTAACGCTGGATTCGAGTTGGATTTTACCCGATGAATTGACATTGGAAGTTGCGGGAGCAGGTGATATTCCACCGCGATTGGTTCAGCGAGTGGCTTTTCTAGCACGCTGTCTTGAGAACAAGTATCACGGCGTTCCTCAAGATGTGGAGTGGACTTATGATGGTCAAACTCTGTGGGTGTTGCAGTCTCGACCCATTACAACTCTGCTGCCGATCTGGACTCGTAAGATTGCGGCTGAGGTGATTCCGGGTTTGATTCGTCCGCTTACCTGGTCGATCAATCGCCCGTTGACGTGTGGCGTTTGGGGAGAAATTTTTACGATCGTCCTGGGCGATCGCGCTCAAGGACTCGATTTTAATGACACGGCAACGCTGCACTACTCTCGCGCTTATTTTAATGCCTCACTGTTAGGGCAACTGTTTCGACGCATGGGGTTGCCGCCTGAGAGTTTAGAGTTTCTCACGCGAGGGGCAACGTTTAGCAAGCCTCCGGTGCTGTCAACGCTTCGCAATCTGCCGGGGTTGCTGCGGTTAATCGGTCATGAATGGCAGCTTGAGCAGAAGTTTGGTCGAGCCGATCGCCGCCGATTTTCTCCTTTTCTCAACCAGGTGGCGACGCACTCCGCTTCTGAATTGTCTGTCGATGGTCTGATAGAACGAGTTGATCTAATTCTTGAGTTGCTCAAAGTTGCGACTTTTTATAGCATTTTGGCTCCGTTGAGTGCAGCATTGCGAAAGGCGATTTTGCGAGTTAAAGACGAACAGATTGATAATGGAGATACGCCAGAAGTAGCGGCACTGAGATCGCTACAAACATTGGCGATCTCAGCCCACGAAGATTTGTTCAACAACGGATCGGTGAATTCAATCGATAAACAGTTTGTGGACAGTTCAGAATTTTTTGAAATGCTGGATCAAACAGTCAACGGTCGGAAAATTCTCGATCAATTTAATCAAATCTTAAATCGCTATGGCTATTTGAGTGAGGTCGGAACCGATATTGCAGTGCCCACTTGGAGAGAAGATTCACAACCTGTTCGAGATTTATTTGCTCAGTTTTCTTTGAATCCGCCCCTGAGAGCAGAATCCGTTAAGCCGCATCAAGCTAGGTTTGTTCAGCGTCGGTTTAGTCTTAAAGGGCGAGTCACAGAAGTTTATAGTCAGCTATTAGCAGAGTTGCGCTGGAGTTTTGTTGCGCTAGAAAGGGATTGGCTGCGATCGGGCGTGCTTTCTGAGCCGGGTGACATCTTTTTTCTAGAATTAGAAGAAATCCGGCAAGCCGCGCAGCTTGATCGCCAAACGCTGGATCAGATTTCTCAAGTGATTGCTCAACGTCGATCGCGCCTTCAGACCGATGATCAGCTTGAGCAAGTTCCGGCGATCGTATATGGAGACGATCCACCAACCCCCATTTTGCAAAATTGGCAATCTTCTCAGCAGTTGCAGGGCATCGGAGCCAGCCCCGGACAGGTTGAAGGACGCATTAAGGTGATGCGATCGCTGTCAGCAAACGTAGCCGACCTCGATCGAGAAACCATTCTCGTAGTTCCTTATACCGATTCTGGCTGGGCACCGCTTTTGGCGCGAGTGGGAGGCTTGATTGCGGAGGTTGGCGGTCGATTGTCGCACGGGGCGATCGTCGCTCGTGAATATCGCATTCCTGCCGTGATGGATGTCCACAACGCGACGCATCTTTTGCGCGATGGGCAGTTTGTTCGCATTGATGGTCAACGCGGAACGGTTGAAATTTTGTAACAGTGAAGAAAGATCTAAGGATCGTGGATTCAATAACCTGTCAATCTTGTCATCAACCCTCTTGATTCGTCATAGCTGAGATCTTCGCCCCCTAAATCCCCTATTCTGGGGGATTTAGGCAGGGTGGTTTCATTGTCGTCAGAGGAATCTCGAAAGGCTGATTATTTGGTTTCCATCGGAGCAAGGTTGCGACAAGAGCGAACGAGTTTTCAGTG
>JAYVFW010000380.1:0-3450 GCA_043772715.1 Phormidesmis sp.
GCTGATCGACTATGAAGAGTTTTGTGGCATTCCTCAAGCAAAAGCAGCCGAAGAAAAGGAGCGTGCAGGCATGGAAGAAATGACAGTCAAAGAGTTGAAGCAACTGCTCGACAGTGGGGCAAAAGATTATGTGCTGCTAGATGTGCGGAACCCAAATGAGTATGAAATTGCTCGAATTCCGGGTTCTGTCTTGGTGCCGTTGCCCGATCTTGAGAATGGGAGCGCAGTCGCAAAAGTTAAAGAGCTGCTGAATGGTCACAAGCTGATCGTTCACTGCAAACTAGGCGGACGATCGGCAAAAGCGATCGCGATTCTCAAAGACGCAGGAATCGAGGGCACCAATGTAAAAGGCGGGATCACTGCCTGGAGTCAAGAGGTTGACGCTTCGGTGCCAGAGTATTAACTCAATAACCTTCGGGCAAAGCTAGACTGATGATCTGTAGGGACGTTCTATAGAATGTCCCTTTTGAAGTCGTTTGGTTGCAATCCTCTGCCCAAGTTTGCATCACTGGATAGATTTAGGCTTGCCGTAGCCCGATCGCGACCCGACTAATCACTTGTGCCACCAAATCTGCCTGAAGCCGCGACAAAACTGGTTTTCCTTGAACCAAAATGCCGATTTCTCCAATCACTCGTCGCTCGTCTTGAACCGGACAGATCAGCATTTGAGTAGACGAATCAAGCAATGATTGATAAATTGGCGGCAGCAAGTCTGCATTGGGGTCAACCCAGCAATTGTGCTGAAAGAGACGCAGATAGAAGCGAGAAAAATCTTGTAACACAATCTGGTTGCCGACTAGAGAAATCGGTGCCGCAAATTCTTGACTGACCTGATCGCAAACCACCGTCGCGATCGCAGAGTCTTCGTCGTGCAGCGTCGCCCAGCAATAATCTGTTTCCAGGGTCTGTTCTAGTTCTTTTAAAGTGAGTTGCAATTGCTGGCGATCGGTCATCTCGTGAGACGGTTCTAAAACTCGTTGTAGCAACTGAGTGCAGGCGATCGCTTGCTGAAGCTGCTCATTGCGCTGGTGTAGCTGAAGCGTTAACTGATCTTGACTGCGCTCTAGCCGTTGGTTTTGCTGCTGTAGAGTTGCCTCAACGCGGCGGCGATCGCTCAAGTCTTGAAACACCATCACGCCGCCCATAATTTGCCCATCCCGATTGCGAATCGGGGAAGCACTGTCTCCGATCGGGCGTTCGGTGCCATCTTTGTCACGCAGCAGAGCGCCTGGGGGCAAAGTCATCGTGTCACCTCGACACATCGCCGCGAGCAAAGGATTCTCGATCGGCTTTCTCGTTTCTTCATCCACAATGTCTAAAATCTGCGTGATCAAGGCTCCGAGTGCCTGTTCCTGATTCCAACCTGTGAGAATCTCGGCAGTGGGATTCATAAAAGTGATCAGCCCGTCGATATCAGTGGCGATCGTGGCATCTCCAATGCTGATCAGCGTGGTCGCATACCACTGCTGAGTGTCTTTCAGCGCTCTCTCCAACTGATGTCGCTGTAGGGCAATCTTGATGGTTGCTTGCAGTTCTGCCTCTTGAAACGGCTTGACGAGATACCCAAACGGAGAGGTTTCGGTTGCCCGTTGCAGCGTTTGTTCATCAGCGTGGGCTGTTAAATAAACCACAGGCACGTCTAGCTGAAAATAAATAGTCTTCGCAGCGGCAACCCCGTCAATATCTCCTTGTAAGCGAATATCCATTAACACTAAATGCGGTCTAGCTTGAGCCGCAATTTGAATCGCCTCTCTGCCCGTTGTGACAATTTTAATGACTTCGTGCCCTAGCTTCTGCAAGGCTTCCTGCACGTGCCACGCGACAACGCTTTCATCCTCAACCACTAATATTTTCGCCATGCTCGCAGATTATTATGTCGTAGTTTCTAACCGTTTTATTCCACTATTAGTTGACCCATTTCACTGAGTTGAATGAAATGAGCCGCTAAATTTAGGGATTGACTGAGACTACTTCGGCGCGTGTATTAAATCGGGCTATTAGCGCAGATGAGAGTCAAAAATAACCCATCGCGATGTTAGCCTTACAGAATTTTTCCTTCAGATCATTGAGGGAAATTCGCGAAAGATTGGACTATCGATCGCTAAACTACTTAGAGCATTGTAGAGCTATTCATCAGTCACTAAACGTAACTGTGAAGCGAGTTTTATCAGTTTTGTCTAACTCTAAATGCCCTTGCAATTGGTTGACGAGTCCGTGTACGAGTCGCAACCCCATCGATTGAATGGTCTTAAGTTCAAACGTTTCTGGTAGGTTATTTCCGTCGTTTTCAACCATTAAATAGATTTGACCACTGGGCACTTTCTTTAACGTGACTGCGATTTCACCCGTTGTGCCATCTGAAAAGCCATGTTTAAGGGCATTGGTTATCAGTTCATTGAGCACTAAGCCACAGGGAATCGCTTTGTCTAAACTCACCAAAACGTGGTCATCTACATCTACTCTTAACTGCACCCGATCGGGCTGAATTCGATAGGTATAAAAAAGACTGGTTGTCAGGGTTTGAATATATTCTGAGAAATTAATTCTAGCTAAACTTTGCGATCGGTATAAGTTATCGTGGACAAGCGCCATCGCGCTAATTCGGCTTTGGCTGTCTTCAAAAATTTGTCGCACTTTCGGGTCTTCAATTCGCTGGGCTTGGAGATAAAGCAAGCTAGAAATAATCTGCAAATTGTTCTTAACGCGATGATGAATTTCTTTGAGGAGCGCTTCTTTCTCTCTCAAAGAGGCTTTAATTTGCGCTTCGGCTTGCTTTTGTTTGGTGATGTCTTCAAGCGTGCCTGTGTGCCCCATTAAGGTGCCATTGTTGGAGACGATCGGAGCCGTTCGCACTCGCACCCACCGCACGGCACCTTCTGGGTTAACCAATCGAAACTCATCGGCGTGGGGTTGCCCGGTTGGGGCTTGGGCACACCATTGAGACACAACACGATCGCGATCTTCAGCATGAATCACCGTTGCAAACTCCTGACCTAGACTTGCTTCTAGAGTGAAGTCGCCTATCTCGTGGCAGCGAGGATTGGTGTAAGTGATTCGCCCCTCGACATCGCAGGTAAAAATGCCCACTGGTGAGCAAGCGCTGAGAGCACGCCACTTTTCTTCACTCGCTCTCAAGGTCTGATCACCCTGCAATGGACTCTCTAACCCCTCAATTTTTTGTAGCCCGCTCAATAAATTCTCAAAGAGGTGATTGAGATGTGTTGACTGTTGATCGGTCTGTGGCAAGAGGGCGATCGTTTGCTGCAATTGCTGAAATTGAGTTTGAATGTCACCGATGTGCTGAGCCAGCTCATTCCACTCCATGGGCGGTGTCCCTATTTCTGTATTTGAAGGAGACTGCTTTAATCATTCCTAACCTACTGCAATTAGCCCACTTTCACCGTGCTGGATAGAGAAAATTAGGGCGTTGCTGAATGCAAATATGAATTG
>JAYVFW010000381.1:0-10047 GCA_043772715.1 Phormidesmis sp.
ATCAAAACTTAGAAAGGTAGCACAAAAGATTCAGGACGATCGTAAGCTTGATCAACTGCCTCGCTTATCTCCGTTGCTTTATAAAGGGGGAACGGTGCGGATAATGTTTCTCGATCGTACCTCTGAGGTACCGAGTGATGATCCCGACAAAGACAAGCCCAAGGACGAAGACGAACCCAAAAAAGAACGCTGGGTTCCCTTTTTAGAGGCGAGTGGCGTGCCTTCTTTGTATGGTGAAAATCGAGCAATTTTTAGCGCCATGCTCACCAAAGAAGCCACCTCTCTTTTATTTGGTGCCTTTGAAGGATTTATGCCTGCTGGGGTAATTTATGACCTCACTTATGTAGGAATGCAACGTGCCTTTAATGTCCACGCCGAAGCAGACTGGGAACAGGTTTATCACTACATTCGCGAACAGTTTTCAGCCGATCTGATCTTCTTCTCAGTCGAAACCGATAAAATTATCAGCGAATTGGAAGAGAAAAAGATTGTCAAGATTACGGCATCGCTAGAAGGGGTTGGCGATGAAGGCATGGAAGGTGAATTTAACAACGTCAGAAAAGAACTTCAGCAATTGGTTTTAGATAAATTCTTTAAGTCTGCGGTGAACCCGAATAAACCCGATGAAAACTCTACGGCTGATCAGATTATAGATACGCTAAGAGATCTCGGACATCTCGGATCGCCCCAGGTTGGCTATAGCCGCAAAGAACTCGATATTAGCGAGATTCGCACGATCGAGGTCGATTACACCGTGACTCGTGCAGTCGAGCGCAGAATCTCGCCTCAAGCGCATCTCAGCCTATTTTTTGAAGACTACAATTTGACTCGTGATCAAGTCGTCACTGTTGTAAACGGCAAAGATGCGCTCTGGGATGAAGTCGAGTTTGATATCTCAGTCAACACCGATTTCACCAGCGAAGGCATTAGCGCGATCGCAGTCGATGTTTATTACGGATTGCCTCTCGCAAACCATCCTGAAAACCTGCCTGCAACGTGGTCATTTTTGCTCGATAAAGTTAATAATCGAGTCAAGAAAGCCGCCTGGTTTAATCCCGAAGTGGGGCATCAATTTCGTTACCGCTACACGGTGTTTTTTGCGCCAGGAAGTATTCCAGGGGCACAGAAATCGCTGTCGAGCGGTTGGCAAGATCACGAGGGCAATCTCGTGGTGATTACGCCGTCAGATTTGTATCAGTTACGTCAAGTCGAAGCCGTGTTGACGCGGAATTTTCCCTTCGATCGCTACGCTCAAGTTCATGTGCATCTGCAATATAAAGACCCCAAAACAAACTGGATTTACGAAGATTCTGCCCTATTGGATCAGCAGAGTCCGCGGCTGCCGCTGTCGCTGAGGATTAGCCGTGATGCACTGCCCGACGTGAATTATCGGGTTACTTATCTGCGATCGAACGGTGAAAAAATCGATACCACCTGGCAAACCACCGTCAGTGACATGATTTTGGTACAAGATCCGTTGCCGACGATGTTGGCGGTGCGGCTGTTGGTGGGCGGCGATCGTAGTAAAATCGCCAATTTGCTCGTAGATTTCAAATACGAAGATCCCGAAAATGATGTGTTTGAGAGCGGATTTATCGTTCTAGATTCATCGAATCTCAATAAGGTGAATGAATGGAAAATTCCACTCGTTGATCCTCATAAGCGACGCTATTCGTATAATCAAACGCTCATTGATACGGATGGAAATATGGCACAAACGGGATGGATTCAGGAAGAAAAAACAACGCTACCTGTGGGTGTAATTTACGCTCAGATTATGGAAGTGCAACCAGAATTAATCGGCGTTTCCCTCTCTAGCCGAGGACTGGACATGATTAAGCTGAATCTTAAATACAAAGATCTCGGCAACAATTACACAACGGAAACGCAAATGCAATTTACACAACTTGGAAAGGGTGAAGTGTGGCGTGTGCCGTTAAAAAAAGCAAATCTGCGAGATTACCAATATGAGGTGATTTACGTAATGAAAACGGGCTTTGAACGCAAGGTGGGTCCGATTTCTTCGCGAGACACATTTCTGGTGATTTCCTCGATTCCACCTAAGTAGTCGTGTGTACACACAAGTTTTATCGCTCCGTTTCAGTCGGCTTCAGCCCCCTAAATCCCCCATTTTGGGGGACTTTGAAACCGGAAGTCTTAGCTCAAAGTCCCCCATTTTGGGGAATTTAGGGGGCGAAGATCTCAGCAATGACGAATCGAATGATTTGTGTATACCCAGTAGCGATCGTAGGAAATCATTCTTAATTTAGACGGAATTGGTAACAATGGTTAGTTTATTAACGCGATCGACTCCAGACATGAATAGTCCGATCGAGCCACTCGATTTACTCTTTCGGGCAGCCCTCTTAGCAGGATTAGGATCTCGTGCGCGATCGATTGTCACAACGCTAGACACAGCGCAAATCGATCGCGCATCACAACGCACTTGCATTGATGCTGGAAACCCATTATTGCTGTCCGTTAAAGCCACTGAGCAACGAAGTTTACGAATCTTTCGCCAATCCCCAACCGCTACCCCTGACTCCAATTTCCCGCGCTGGATTGGCACTCACTATGCGCCCAACGGCACGACAGCTCATTCAATTACCGACACCTTTTTTCGTAATCAAACAGCCGCCTGGGAACACACACTAGCGTTTTCTAAATCTGCCGATCGTCTCGCTCAGTTCCATCACTATCACGCCATTTTGGGTCTAAAAGGACGAATTTTTCAAACGAGCTATGAATCAAATTCCTCAGAGTCTCATTGGGTGACTTGGCAACTCGATCGAGCCATCTCACCCGCTGCTGCGATCGCTGCCTGCAACTGCGCCGCCTCACTCGACGCAATTCAACGTTTACAAGACCTCTTCGGACGATCGATTTTGCCCCGCTCAAGCGCTTGGAGCCTATCGTGCAATCTAGACGCATCAAATCCTCATCTCAAACTCGGCACAACTCTGTGGGCAAGACTTCCCGAAGCGTCTCGCAAACATCACAGTATGGCGGCGATCGTCGCTCAAATGGGCGGAGACAGCCGTTTTAGTGAGGCGCTCTACAAACTGCTCGATTCTGCCCGGTTTAACCACTCCACTCGCATCGGGCGCGCAGTTGAAGTCGAATTATTGGGCGATCGCGCGATCGACTTGGAGTTTTATCTGTCCGTTCCCACCCCTCAATCACAGGAGATAATTTTATGACTTGGGCACGTATCCGATCGTTTCTAGGCAGTTTACCCGGAGGAGGTGAACCGCCCGTTTTAGAAGTCACGTCTGACGAAAATGGCGACGCGGTAATTGAACTCGCCTGGGACCCTGCCGCGCTTATGGCTCCCGCTTCTTATCCCGCTTCCGAAGCGCTGCGCTATTACAGCACGGACATTAATTTTAACGCCACGTTGATCAAAGATAATGGCGCGACGATGACGCTGAATGTTCCGGCTCAACGCATTCAGTTGACAGGTGGACGCGCTACTTGGGTGATGCCTCAAAACTTGTGGGATGCTTATGTCGAAGAAACGTTTAAGACACTGCGATCGCCTTCCACAACTACGTTTGTCCGCAGCATTTATTATCGAGTCCGGGTCACGCCTCCCGGCGGCAGTCAGGCAGTGTTATATCCCACCGATGCGACGCTGCAAAATCTCTCTACTGTTCCGACGCGGCTTCAGTCTCGGATCTCGATTTTGACGATCAGCGGCGATGCGGTTGCCCAGGTGGTGCCCGATATGGCGGCAGTTGAGGCGATGGGCGGCATTGCGCTGTTTCCCAACTTGTGGAAATCACTGCTGCTAATGTTTTGGAAAGCGTTGCCGCCCAATGATCCCAATCGTCGATCGCTCGCCGCAATCTTCGCGCATCCTAATTTTCAATCGATCACGGATGTTAACATTCGCGGAAAAATTCTCAAACTTTGGCTATTTGCAGGTGCAACGGCGCGACCTCGATTGGCGCAACTGCTCGATCGCCAAACTGCGATTGGGAGCAACATCACGACAACGATTATTCTGAAACAGGATTTGAGAGGCGGTAAAACGCTGGTTGAAAATCTATTATCACTCCTGGATATCAATCCGCATCCAGATTTTGTCACGCTGACGAGCAAAGAACAATTGCTGGATAACGTGATTACCGAAATCCTCGATCCCAACGGACAGATTAATCAGGGTGCAGCCGATACCTGCTCACCAACTTCGCTTCAGACGTTGCTGATCACGGTGAATCCGTCAGAATATGTGCGACTGCAATTGGGCTTACTCAGCACTACAGGCGCGACTCAACTGGCAAACGGTTCTAGCGTCTCTATTCCACCGGGAATCTTTCAGCTATTTCGCTACCCTAATCCTGCGGGTCAGCCGTTTATCGTTCGCACTTATGCAGAGTTGGCGTTTCAATCTACCATTTTGAAATACGCCAGAGGAGGCGCGTTTCCAGCTTACGATCCGAGTGCGGCTGCAAATGCGGCAAATGGCATTAACACTGTGTTTCAAGCCACCGTGAATCGGGGATTGGTGGCAGATGAAACCAAACGCGCTCTAGACGGAATTTTTAACGTCAATTTCACCAAGCACTACATTCCGCTCACGTCTCAAGCTGACGAACAAGCTGCCCAGCCGGGAGTTCACACCAATTTTCTCAGTGCGCTTCCTAACAGTCAGCAGCAGCTAATGTTAGCGATGTTTTGGAGCCAGCCTTACAACTTTGGTCATGTAGTTTTAGCCGTGCGTCGTGACAACGGGCGAATCTTCTTCAAAAATCCTCAATATCCTGGCTCTCACCCTCCGGCAGCAGCGGGTAGCCCTGCCACCAATCCGCCCCGTCGCTATGAAGACCCATCAGCCACTTTAGAGTCGATCGCCGAGTCAGATTTGCTGACCTGGATCAAAGGCTATTGGGTTCCCGATGTCGCCATTCTTTAAATCACAGGAAAAATTGCCATGTTATATCTCGATTCCCCGATCGGACTGATCAAAGGGTTGGTGATTTATCGCGATCACCAGGATCAAAGTCTGTTTTATTACGTGTCTGAGCGTCCTCGATTGGCGCGAAATGATGGAGTTCCAGAATTTGTTTATCTCAAATACAAACGGGATATCACTGACAATCCCAACTTCGATCCAGAAACAAAAGAATCGTTAGGCGGAGGATTTTTAGCCTTCACGGTCGATTTAGGTGTTGACGAAGATCAGCTTAACGAAGTCAAACAAGAGTTATCCAAATTTGCCGATGGAGACGTTAAGTTAGCCCCCATTCAGTTTCGCAAAGGAGCGGTGCGACTGTCGATTAGCAAAGATGCTGCCGATGCTCCAAATGCTGCCGCAGACGAGCCTAAAGGATTCAAGTTTTTTGAAGAAGTCTATGGCACGACCAAACCTTCTTTAATCGGAGACAATCGCGCTACGTTCTCAGTCGTGTTAGGTCAAGAAGCTGCAACGCTATTTGAAGAGGCGTTAAAAGCGGGCATCAGTCCGATCGGAGTCATTTACGATCTTGAATATTTAGGACTTCGACCTGCATTCAATGTCAAAATCACGGCTGAATATAAGCGCATTTACGATCACTTAGAAATCTCGTTAGCGGCTCGTGGACAAATTCAAGTTGTCTCGCTTGCCGCAGAAATCGATATCGCGTTTCAAAAACTTCGAGATGATGGCGCGGTTAAAGTTGAAGTGATTAACTTCACCGATGACGCTGACATTAAAAAACAAGCCGATGAAGCGTTTAACTGGTTTAAGACTGAGTTGCTCAAAGACTTCTTTAAGACTGCGCTTCAGCCGCCGAGCTTTATGACTCCATCATCGGGCGGTGGCTTACTCGGACAGTTGCAAGGCTTTTTGGGTCAGCTAGGACAGCCGCAAACCGGGTCGCCTCAGCCTGTGATGGGCGCGCCGACCACTCAGCCGAGCAATGCCGCACCGGGTGCAACCACGATGCAAGAAGGTGCCCAAAGTACGTTTTCTGGAGCCAGTCCAGGTGGAAGTGCTCCAGGGGGAGGCACAAACCGGGGAGGCGCAAATGCTCTCTCGCCCTTTCAGGTGGGATTCTCGCTGAAATATTATCACCAGGAGGAATTGAAGACGCGCACTTTTGAATACGCGATGCAGGCAGCCGTCGCCAGACAAGCCGCCCCGCAGGGATTATTCTCAACGATCGTCGAAGGACTCAACCTCGATCGCGCCATCAAAGAAATCAATTTAGACGACGATTTCTTTAAGCGGTTAGTGGCAACAATCTCGATCGGCGGTGACTTAAACGCATCGGGCATCAACGCGATCGCCGTCAATCTTGAATATCCCGACAAGCGCAAGCCCAATCAAGATCCGATGCACGTCGATGGTGTGGTGTTTCGTCCCGATAATCTCACACCCAAGACGTTCACCACTTGGCTGAATGACAAAAAAAGTCTCGATTATCGCTATCAGCTAGACATTCACTTTAAGCCCGATGCGCCTTGGGTTGGCAAAGAAGCCCATCATCAGTCTGACTGGATCTCGACTCGATCGCGACAATTGACGATCGATCCTCTTAGCGAAATCGGACTGTTTGATTTAGAAATTGCCTTTGGCGAACTCGATAGCGGACAAATCAGTCAAGCCCAAGTGGAATTGATTTATGACGATGCCGCGAATGATTTCAAAACGGTGAAGACATTTATTCTCAAAACGGGAGAAGCTAGCAAACATTGGAAGTTACGCCTCTCAGATCCTAACTTGCGGACTTATCAATATCGGGTGACTTATTTTCTGCAAGACAATCTGCAAGTCACTACCGATTGGCAGACATCACAAGATCCCGTTTTGGTCGTCAACGAACCTTTTAGGGGCAAATTAAATACTCGATTTGTTCCACTTCTCGACTCCAACAATCTACTCGAAGCCGTAGTAGATTTGACTTATCACGAGCCAAAAACAGGTTATACGCGCCGCTTCCGAGAGTTGTTTTCACCCGACACGCCCGACACGATGAAGCGACGATCGCTCGACATTCCCACCCTCGCCGAAAATCCTGCAAACTACACTTACGAAATCACGGTTGTTCGGCTAGATGGATCGGTTTATCAATCCGACCCGATCGTTACCGACAATCCAGTAGTGCTAATCTCCGACGGAGCAGGAACAACGCATCGAATCAAAGTTAAGTTGATCGGTCAAGACCTGACTCAAGCCGGATTAGCCGCCGTTAAAGTCGATTTGGTTGGCGTGGGAGAAGAGGGCGATCGAGAGTCAACCATCTTCACACCCAGTCAAGCCGCTGAACGGATCATATCGCTCGTGCAGCTTGATAGCAGAGGTATGTTTACCTACACTTACAACGTGACGGGCTACAATCTGCGGGGTGAAGTTGTGCCCGGTGTAAGTGCCCAAACATCCGACACTACACTGTTTGTGAAAGTGCCCGGTTAGAATTGCGGCGCGATCGTTTGTCGGGACGTTCCTACAAACCGCAACTTTAACGCCAGTTCGACAAGCTTTTTGCTGCGTTGTCATCAGCTTCTGCCCCCTAAATCCCCCAGAATGGGTGACTTTGAGAAGACTTGCGGGTTCAAAGTCACCCAGAATGGGGGATTTAGGGGGCTACCAGACTTCACAACCGAAACGAACCGCTTCTGTCGAACTGAAGTAATGTCGGTTACTTGCAACGACAAGGGGCACGGCAGTGCCATGCCCTTACACAGCGTCACAAAGCCGCGATCGCTGTCCTATTTCGCGGATCTTTCGGCTTTATCTTGAGCTTTTTTGAGCGCTCCTACTTTGTCCGACTCTTTGGGGTTGTAGATTGCGCCCTTTTGTTTAATGTTGAGATCGACGGTTTCTTTAATGTTTTCTCCCAAATTTTTAATATTCTTCAACCCCGTTTGACCGATCGGACGATCGGGGCTATCCCCTAAATCTTCGGCATCTCGCTGAATTTTTTGAACCATGTCTGGACTAGAACTCTTACTGATCATCGAGCCTGCCTGTGCTGACAGTTGACTTGAGTAAAACGCAGGAATTGACAGGAACGTTAACACCGCTAGAGCAAGGGTGACGATCGAACGCAATCCAACTGTGCGAAACCATTGTGTAATCCGACTCATTTGAAATCTCCTTAAAATCTATTCAGTACTGTGATCAAATAAAACCGAACTCTAATCAGTTCGTAAGATTCAACAAACGCCAGCCTCAATAAAACTAACAACCGCAAAAAGCAAGCTGAGAGTTTCGTCTTAGTCAACGATTTGCATAACTCAATACCAAATTCGTTGACACCCTGACAGATTAGTTCAGCTAAACCTTTTTTTCTTCTTCCGTAAGTGAGAAGATCGACCCATATTTAGAATAGGTTGGAGCGTTCGCTTCTCTACCCAGGGATTGATGTTTTCAGAGAATTCCTAGTCAGGAGGAGTCGCGATCGCGTCGATTAATTCTTGTGCGATCGCATCTTGGCTAACTGGTTGCCCTTTGCGATCAAACAAAAACGTGCCCACTTTCAACGAAGCATCTGCATATTTTTTGACGTATTGCGTTGCTTTTTGGCTGATTAATTCTGCTAGATAAGAAAATACCAAATCAGTCAATCCCAACTTGTTAAGTTGCTGATGAGCGTCATCGGCGGTCTTCGCATTGAGAACAACTTCAGCCGCCGCCAAACTGCCGCCCGATCGGATCACAGCAGCGCTGATAATCTCCAGTTTTGCGTCTGCCAGGTGACTAGAGGTGTTAAAAATTCCGCCAGCCAGCTTAACTAATTTGCCTTGATAGCCCAGCAGCAAAACCGATTGCGCTTTGTGTAATCCAGCTTCGACGAGCATCGCACCGAGCCAGTTTCCGGTCGGCACGATCGCTCGATCGGGAATGTTTAACCGTTGAGCAACTTGCTGACCATTGCTGCCAATGCAAAACACCAAATTGGGCGATTCGCTGACTTTTTGCTGCAAGATTGCCCGAAATTCTTCGAGGTGATCGGCGGCTGATAGGGGCTTAGAGATGCCGCTCGTTCCCAACAGCGATAAGCCTTCTAAAATGCCAAACGCTTCGTTAGAAGTGCGTCGAGCTAATTGACGACCTTCAGGCAAAATGATCCGCACGGTGAGCGTACGATCGACCGGAATCAGCGGCAGCAGATTGGCATCAAACAATTGCCGAGCATAACGATAGATTGCGGCTTCGCCTGTAGTCGTTCGTCCAAGTCCTTCACCTGCTTCCAAAACTAATGGGTGAGACTGGCGCTGCGACAATTGCACCCATGCCCAAATCGGCGTATTGCGAGTCAAATCAAGATTGTCGCCCGGTTCGCTGAGTGTGACCGCTAGGGCGCTAGTCTTATCCAGCGGAGCAACTTGTTGAATCGGAATGTCAGCGTTTCCAGGCAGAATATCGATCGCGATCGTCCTCAGTCGATCGTCTTGATTTGACCGATCGAGCAAACATAGTAATGCTGCCTTTGCTGACGCAACTGCAAAAACGGGTAGCGTATAGCCAGTTTGAGCCATTCAAAATCGAGCATCTGTGCACAAATAGCATAACGCTGACATCAGTCCGACAGAAGTGGTTCGCTCCGGTTGTGGACTCGGAAGCCCCCTAAATTCCCCAATTTGGGGGACTTTGAACCGGGAATTTTGGCTTGAAGTCCCCCAAATTGGGGGACTTAGGGGGCAGAAGCCGCTGACAACGCAGCGAAAACCCCCGTCGAATTCACGTTAACGCTGATGACGATCGCTCATGCCGAACCGATCGCCAGCCATCTAGCACCACAGTTAGGCAGAATAATGATAGTCTCTACCTTGCTCTGCCAACGCTGATTTTTATGTGGCAAACTGCCTTTCTCAAGCGTCTGCCTCGATTGCTTCAGCCCAATCAACTCGCTATCTTCGAGGCGTGTCTGATCGGGTTAATCTCTGGTTTAGCGGCTGTCTCTCTTAAGCAAGGAACCGCCGCGATCGCAGGTTGGCGCTTACATCTAGCCCATCAATATCCGGTCTGGATCGCGTTGCCCCTAGTGGGGGTGATTGGAGGATTTTTGGCAGGGCTGCTGATCGAACGAGCTGCCCCCGAAGCCACCGGAAGCG
>JAYVFW010000382.1:0-3443 GCA_043772715.1 Phormidesmis sp.
TCTCTGATCGAGGTCTTCTCGCACAAGAATAGACGATGTACAACTTGAGTTCTCATTAATCTGACACAATTCACGTCTCTAGGGTGGGCACTCGAATCACTATGATTGCGCTTAAAACGTTGGTTTCTTGACAGGATATTTCTCTAAAGCATTTAGAACCCTCGTAATATCCTGGCTACATCGATTCATCAATTCTGGAATTGCCTTCACACCTCGTAGCCATCTATCAAACTTTCGTCCTTTCAGGATAAAAGCTGTAGTTCTTCTAGAAAAGCCTTTTCCACAATCATCGAATTCCATTATTCCTACAACTCTTGTTGCATCACTGTGAATATTAAGGAAGACTACATTTGTCATGCTCCAATTATCATTTTTGCAGTAGCGATACAATGTCAAACGGTCAACTACCTGAGGATCTGGATTAGTGCGACAAATAATCGTGTTTCCATCAACTTGAATGACGGGTACTTCGCCTGGGTCTAAACACCCTAGCCGGATCTTTAGCGATAGCGGGAAATGCTGCGAGTCCCAACGAAAGTGCTGAAACCCCAAGAATGACAAGTCTTTTCAAGCTGCGATCGACAAACATAAAAAGCGGAAGATAGACGGAGTATTAAATATAACGTTTCTTCCAACGCCAAACCCGGAAAGTCTCGGATGCGACGGACGCTGGACGGCTTAAGTTCTCATCAGTCTGGAGTGATTAAAATCGCTTGGGGAAAGTAGGTGCGATAACGATTTGTGTCTCTGTTGAGACGACAGCGTGTGCCCCAATATAAAAATCTGGCAATGGAGAACGTTGCTCTCCTCCACGTCGTCGATATGCTAAAAAGCTTGCCCTCCGAAAAAACCTGCTGGATAAGGCAATTCATCACGTCGAAACCGCTCAGGAGTGATCAAAGCGTCCAAAGCTTCAATTTGGGGAAAATAGGTCGAAATCTCTGCGTAAATAATGGAGTTGATGACTAAATCACCCTGATCTGCGTATTCACTCAACATCGACGCTGACCAATCGAACCAGGTTGGATCTTGTGTTATGACATCCAAGATCACATTGCTGTCTACCAATATGTCAGTCATTGCCGCATGTTAGCTGCATGATTTCATCAGTCGATTTTCGGAATGGCGCTTTTCCTCGCAGATCCTCAATCAACTGCTTGCCACGACTGGGTTTTGATTTCTTTCGCAACTGAATAATTTCACCGATCACTTCAAGTTCAACTTCAGTTCCGGTTGCTAATCCTAGACGATCGCGAACCTCTGGTGGAATCGTAATCTGCCCTCGCTCATCAACTTGCACAGATTTTCTCCTGCTTCGTGATGCCTTCTATGATGCCACGACTCAACGAAACAGTGAACTGCGCCAACCCCGATTGGTTAAAATGCCCCAAGCTAATCGTCTAGCGGCTCAAGATTCTCTTCCGGTCTGAACGCCGGACACTTGGTCTGGGATATCTTCAGGCAATAGAGTTGTGAGCAACTCATCGCTCAAAGACGACAGCACCGCCAATCGATTGGCTTGTCGTTCAAGGCTCTTCTCAAACAGATTGCGAACGAGTCTGGCATTGCCAAAAGTTTTATCTCGATTCTCATATAGATCTACAAACAAATTTTGCAGCTTTTCACCGGTGCCAGCAGCTAGTTTAAAGTGACTTTTGCTTGCTATCTTTTCAAAGATAGCAAGCAATTCTTCTGGCTTGTAATGATTGAAATAAAAATAGCGATTAAAGCGCGATTCTAACCCCGGATTTGACTCAATAAATGTGGTCATTTCATCGGTGTAACCTGCCACGATCACCACTAAGCGATCGCGGTGATCTTCCATGCGTTTGAGCAAGACATCGATCGCTTCTTGCCCAAAATCACGCCCCGATTCTCCGGGCACCAGGGCATAAGCTTCATCAATAAACAACACGCCATTCAGCGCTGACTTGACGAGATCATCGACTTGTTTCGCCGTTTGACCCACATATCCAGCCACCATGCCAGAGCGATCGGTTTCGACCAAATGCCCTTGAGTCAGAAATTCCAGCCCGTGATAGATTCGCCCCATTAATCGAGCGACGGTGGTTTTTCCGGTTCCCGGAGGCCCGCAAAATACAGCGTGAAGCGAGACGGTTGTTTTTGCTAAACCTCGATCTGAGCGAATCTTTTGAACTTTGAGAAAATTGGTTAGCGTTTTTACCTCTTCTTTGATGTTGCTCATTCCGATCAGGTCGTTAAGTTCGGCGAGGGCATCTTCTAAAACGCGATCGAGATCGGCTGAATCAGACGTTTGCATCGGAGCCAGACCTTCTTGATAGGTAGCTAACTTGCGGTAAGAATGGAGCTGCTGCCAGACTAAAGAGAGTGCCTCCAGGTCTTGCAAACTGACTAAGCCGTCGGCTTTCACGATCACTTGAGCAAATTTATAAATCGCGTTGGTTGCCTCGCTGAGATAGTTAGTTCCCTTTTCTTCATCTAGTCGGTTTAAAATTGATGGTAACTCGAAGGAGTCAGATGGCTGATGTTGGGTCAAGTCTAAGATAATTTGCAGCGTTGACTTTTGGTATTTGAGGCGATCTTCGGGTGACTCATCCCATTGGTTGAGGGCTGCATCAAGTTTTTCAGCATCTTGTTTGATCAGCGCATACATGACCAGATATGCCAGCAGTTCTGCCGCGCTTACCTTGCCACTGCTGCGTCCACATAGTTGAATCAGTTTGGCTAAATCGACCAAAATGACATTCGCAAACGCTGCATTCACCTCTAAGAGCGGCGCTAGAGATTTGTAAAGCAAATTTGCTTCTTGTTTGAGTAGCCTGGAATTCATAAATAGTTTAAGTGCGGTTCCCAGAGAAGCGAATTAGCGGGGTTGTCTCGCACGATCGAGTCGGGCGATCGCCGAATTCCGTTGCAGCTACGATATCGGGAATTCGATCGGATCGCAACTTTTGCTAGCCCACTAAACTAAGGAATATGAATTTGTTAATCAGATCCGCTTTCACCCTTACCTTCATGAGTGAACCCTAGCCAGGAGCCAGTTTTATGACCACCACGACTCAAAAGCTCACCTTCGAGGAATATCTCACATACAGCGACGGCACAGATACCCGTTATGAACTCGTCGATGGAGAACTCGTCCCTATGAGCTTAGGAACCGGAAAACATGGCGCTATTATTCACTTCCTGACTCGTCAGTTTGAGGACAACATCACTCGATCAGGACAGCCTTGGATCGCTTTACCGTCACTAGTTGGCGTGCGATCGCCACGCGGTGGACGCTGGGACACCTCCCGCATTCCTGATGTTACCGTTTTGCCTCTCACCCAGTGGGAAGCGATGGAAAACCGAGAAGCCATTATCAACTTCAATGAGCCGCCACCTATTCTAGTGGTCGAAGTCGTTAGTCCTTCCAGCAAAACCGACGATTATCGCTCTAAACGCGCTGAATATGGGCTGCT
>JAYVFW010000383.1:0-10038 GCA_043772715.1 Phormidesmis sp.
CTATCGAACTTGTGCTTGTTTGTTCTAATCAGCACCCTATCGGTTCGATAGCTTTTCTGTCTACCACCTCCACCAAAAATTGTCCGAAGTATTGTAATAGGGCTACTGTGATGATGAACCAGATACCACTTTTGCTCTAACCGCCCAAATATATTAGTTCCCATCGATTGCGCTTGCAGTCGGTTGACTCTGTTCACCTGAGTCCAATTCTCAATTAAAACTACATAGGCAAAGTCGCCGTTCACCTGACTACTCATCCTCAAAGTTAAATAATGGACTGTGCGATTTAGCCCCAACGCTGTAAGCCCCGCACCGTATAAATAGCATCGGTGTCGGGATATAAGGCGGCGCGACTGAGGTACGAAGTCAAGCATTTTCTCGCAACCGCAGCGACCCGATCTGGTAGAGTACAGATGGTCGTTGACCCGCCCAGACTCTCGAACAGACAGGTGATGTAGCAGTCATATGCTTGCCACAGAAAGAAAGGTGCTGGGGAAGGAATACATCTTGCTGGTGGGCTATTGCCGTAAATCCATGATGTGTTGTGCGAAAAGCTATCAACCTTGGGGCACAGGGTTGCTGCCTGGATGACGTTACGGAGCGTCATGAGAGTCAGTGAGATGTTCTGCATTTCAAAACCTCTGGAGGGAATGTCAGACCAAAGCTGTGACCTCACAGTAGAGGCAGTTGACGACGAAACAGGAGAGCTTGTGCTGTATGCGTAGCATCAGCGTCGGGTAGGTCACACTCTAGACTTGATATTGATCAAAAGGCACCTGAATTGCATCATCATCTTGACCTCGCAAGACTCCAGCTTTGATAGCAAGATTGTTAGAAGAATCAATGACCATACTGTTCTTCCAATCTATGAGTAGTTTTTGGGCGTAGGGAGAAATTTATGACCAATTCTCTACATCTTTATTGATTAACAGTTTTAATTGTTTAACGCTTTAAATTTGCTATGGCTCAAACAGTAGTGGTTAAAATTGGTACTTCTAGTTTGACTCAGCCTGAGACGGGTCAACTGGCTCTATCGACCATTGCTGCTTTGGTTGAGGTTCTCAGTACACTGAGACAAAAAGGAAATCAGGTAGTGCTTGTATCATCGGGAGCCGTTGGCGTAGGGTGTGCAAGACTGGGAATGACCGATCGCCCTAAATCAATCGCCCTTAAACAAGCTGTCGCTGCCGTTGGGCAAGGTCGCCTGATGCGAATCTATGATGACTTTTTTACGGCAATGCAGCAGCCGATCGCGCAAGTGTTGCTGACTCGCGGCGACTTGGTTGAGCGAAGTCGCTATGTGAATGTCTATCGCACCTTTCAGGAGTTGCTGCAACTGGGAGTCGTTCCGATCGTCAATGAAAACGATACGGTCGCGGTGGATGAACTCAAGTTTGGTGACAACGATACGCTGTCAGCGCTGGTGGCAAGTTTGGTCGATGCAGATTGGTTATTTTTGCTCACCGATGTTGATCGCCTCTATTCCGACGATCCGCGCAGCAACCCCGATGCTCAACCGATCACGCTGGTGCAAAGCATCAAGCAACTTGCAGAGCTTCAGGTGCAAACGGGCAGTGCAGGTTCTCGCTGGGGCACAGGTGGCATGGTGACCAAAATTGCGGCTGCCCAGATTGCGACGGGTGCCGGGGTCAGAACCGTGATCACACAAGGACGATCGCCGCTGAATCTCTTAAAGATTTTGGCAGGCGAGGCGATCGGCACTCAATTTGAACCTCAACCGCGCCCCTTTAACGCTCGTCAACGCTGGATCGCGCACGGCTTAGTATCGACCGGAAAGCTAATTTTAGATGAGGGAGCCGTCGAAGCGATTTGCAACGCCGGAAAATCACTGCTCGCTGCCGGAATTCTGCAAGTTGAGGGCGAGTTTGAGAGTCATGACGCGGTGACTTTGTGCGATCTCACAGGACATGAAATCGCTAAAGGGCTAGTGAATTACAGCCGCGAAGAGTTGCAGAAGATTCAAGGACACCAATCCGAGGAGATCCCGATCATCCTAGGTTACGAGGGTGCCGATACGATCGTGCATCGCGACAATTTGGTGTTGAGCCACTGATTCAGAGATTTTGGGTGCAAAATTCGGCTGGTCGGTTAAAATCCATAACCTGATAAGCTTGGGGCGTGAGGAACGTGAGACATCAACGATGAAAGCAGACCACCAATTTTCGGTCATGGGGTTGCCCGTGCATTTGCTAGACGATTACTCTGGCTGGTTACTCGATCGCCTGGGTCAGCGTTTGGGCTGTCACGTCGTCACCCTCAACGCCGAAATGACGATGCAAGCCGAGCAAAATTTTGCTCTGGCAGACATCATTCATCGAGCCGAATTGGTGATTCCTGATGGGGCAGGCATTGTGTTTTATCTGCGGCTCTACGGTAAGCGAGTTGCCCGCTGCCCTGGCATTGAGTTGGCAGAGTCGATTCTCAGAAAAGCGGCTCAGTTTAACCTTGAGCGTTCAGAATTCCAAGGTTCAAATTCTACTCAACCGCCTCAGCCAACTTCTACGATCGAATCCGCTGCAAATCCCGCTCTCTCAGTTTTCTTTTTTGGAGGTGCCCCAGACGTGGCTCGAATGGCTGCGAATCAGTGGCAAAAAAAGTTATCGGGGCTAGCGATCGCGGGGGTGCAAAAAGGCTATTTTTCTGCTCAAGAAGAGGCTGCTTTTCTCAAGACTCTCCAAACCCTACAGCCTGAGATTATTTTTGTAGGCTTGGGCGTTCCTCGTCAAGAATTGTGGATTGCCGCGCACCGTCATCTCTGCCCTCGATCGCTGTGGATGGGAGTGGGCGGCAGCTTTGATATTTGGGCAGGCACTAAGACCCGCGCCCCCGCTTGGCTCAGAGACAACCATCTAGAGTGGGTTTATCGCCTTTATCAAGAACCCTGGCGCTGGCGAAGAATGTTGGCGCTGCCGCAGTTTGCGGGGCGATCGATCCTCTATCGGCTCACAAAACGCAACCCAGTCAGCACAAGATTGTAAAGTTTGAATTCTGGTCTTTGTGTTCTAATAGGTTGAATTTCCATCGTCACCTCTCATGCCACAAGTTCTCACCGATTCTTCTGGAAACGCGCAGCGCGATCGCCGATCGTCAAGCCAGTCTCCTAGTCAGGACAGCATCATTCAACTTAAGAGTGTTAGCAAAACTTATCGCAATGGCAGTCAAGCGCTGATTGATGTCAGCTTAGAGGTCAAGCGGGGGGACTTTTTGTTTGTCACGGGCCCGTCGGGTTCAGGCAAATCTACCTTTCTCAAGCTGCTTTATGGCGAAGAGTGTGCGTCTCAGGGCGAAGTCAGAGTAGACAATGATTTTCCGGCAACGCTGCGGGGCGATCGGCTTTCTCTGCTGCGCCGTCGCATTGGCATTGTGTTTGAAGATGACAAGCTGATTTCCAGGCGCACGGTGACTGAGAATGTGTCGTTTGTGCTGTGGGCGCAGGGCTATACGCGCAAAGAAATCAATCGGCGCTTGCCCCCGGCACTCAAAATGGTGGGATTGCAGCACAAAGCAGAGTGCTTTCCAGAAGAACTATCGGGCGGTGAGCAGCAGAGAGTCAGCATCGCCCGCGCGATCGTCGGCACTCCTCCCTTACTCTTGGCTGACGAGCCGACTGGAAACCTCGACCCAGATAATTCTTGGCAGGTAATTAAGATTCTTAAAAAGCTGAATCAGATCGGCATTACGGTGATTGTGACGACTCATGATGAGAGTTTGATTCGTCTATCTAATCACCCAGTTGTGCAAATTAAAAATGGGCGGCTGTCGTCTGTGAATTATTAGATGATTTCCATTTGATCAAAAATTTGGTCGAGTTGCGAGAGCGTCACTAAACCATATTGCCAAAGCACCATCGGCAGTGCGGTTGTGTTTTGCTCAGACTGACGTGCGGCTAGCTCGATCGCCGCCGCTGGAAGTACCAGTTCTTCTCTTAAAAATCGAATTAAATCGAGCCGTCTCTTGAGTTCCATAAGTTTTGCTATCCCTGACTGAAATTATATGAGATGGATATTAAATTATGTAAAATTCTCTCATAATTCCCCAGTGTGGAAATCCATCCAAAGAGATAGGTCAAAAACTGTTAGATTCAATCGATCGCTTTAAAACACGTCCTATGATTCGAGTGCTGCTTGTAGAAGATCAAGAAATTGTGAGGCGGGGTCTAAAGACGCTGTTAGAGACAAAGCCCGATCTCCAAGTGGTGGGCGAGGCAGATAAAGGTTATGGCGCGATGCGCTTTCTAGCCGACTGCCAAGCTAGCGATCGATCTGAAGCGCCAGAAATGACCCAATTTCCCGATGTCGTGTTGATGGATATTCGGATGCCGGGGATGAATGGCGTAGAAGCGACGCAGTTAATTTGTCAACAGTTTCCAGACCTCAAGGTTTTGGTTTTGACCACGTTTAACGATACAGAATATGTGTCTGAAGCGCTGCGCTTTGGGGCGAAGGGATATTTGCTCAAAGACACCCCTGCTGATGAACTGGCGAAAGCGATCCGATCGGTTCATCAAGGCTATACCCAATTTGGGCCGGGAATCGTCGAAAAAGTGATTGCCGAAAAAGTGTTGGCTGAACCGCCACTGACACAGCCCGATCCACCCCAGCCATTACCTCCCGGACTGGCGGAACTGACCGATCGAGAGCAAGACGTGTTGCGATTGATTGCCGGAGGCGCAAACAACCGAGAAATCTCTCAAGCGCTCCACTTAATCTGAAGGAACGGTGAGAAACCACATTACACACATTCTCACCCGACTGAATTTGCGCGATCGCACCCAAGCCGCGATCGTGGCCAATTCCTGTCGCCCCTGGTTAGAAAGAAGAGACGAAACATGAGCAATTGCATAATTTCATCAAGACATACGTCTAAAAAGAAGTAGTCACTAGCGAGAAAATGCACGATGACTGAATCCTATTCAACCCATGACAAATCTCATATCTCAGCCGTGACATGTATTCGATGCGATCGACCCATTAAACTCGGTAAAGTGAGCTTGTAAATCTGGGGGCACCTTTACTCCCATCCGGCTTAAATTCGTGACCAAGATGGAAGAATTCAAGCTGATTTGCGGACGCACCCCCAAGCAAGTCTCTACACCGAATTCGCATGAGCAATCAAGTCTTTGAACCGAATCTGTTTGTCTTCCACGATGGTGAAACTCAGATTCACTATGCGATCGGTCGTCAGTCAGATGTCTCAGAACTCGATTATCAGACCACACAACTCGATTGCAGTGACCATTTTAGCGGTGACGAAATTAGCATTATTGCCACCGCGATCGGCAGACTGATCACCGTCACACTAGCATCTGATCTTGCTCAACAAAGTGAGAAACAGTTGACGTTATTGTTACCCATTGTTTATCTGCCTGTCGGTGTAATGGAGTATTCCATTCAAGCCGAGTTAATTTTTACGACTCGACGACTGCCGCAGCCGAGGGGTTGGCAGCGAGTTGAAGGGCAAGTCGAAACCTATCAGACGCGATCGCTCAGTGGCATCGCTCGGCTAGTTGAATTTTGATCCATCCGCTTCTAGAAAAATCATCAACGTCAGCCTTTGTTTATGGGCTGACTTAACTACCCCTCGATCATTCATCTCACCCTTAAGAGGTCGCCCCCGATGAAACCTGATCAATCCGTTCCCATTCGCCTGTTGATTGTTGATGACCAAAGCCTGATTCGTCAGGGACTCAAAGCCATGCTAGAGATAGAGCCTGATTTAGAGGTGGTCGGTGATGCTGAAAATGGTAAAGTTGCTCTAGAACTGGTCGCTACCCTCCAGCCTGATGTTGTGCTGATGGATATTCGGATGCCCGAAATGGATGGACGAACCGCAACAAAACTCATTACTGAACACTTTCCTAATGTCAAAGTTCTGGTCTTAAGCACGTTTGATGATGATTCTTATATTGCTGGAGCAATGAGAGCTGGGGCAAAAGGCTATTTGCTCAAAGATATGCCTTCGCGTGAGTTGGCAAATGCGATTCGCTTTGGGCATTATGGCTATACTCAATTTGGTCCAGGGTTATTTGATAAATTGTTGGCAACAGATGGGGTTTCGGCTCCAACCAACCAAGCGTCTTCATCAAAGCCCTCAGAAATCACTGCCCGAGAACAAGAAGTTTTACGGTTGATTGGGGTCGGGGCAACAAACCGCGAAATTGCCCAACGGCTTTACATCACAGAAGGCACTGTGAAAACCCACGTAACCAGCATTCTGAGTCGCCTCAATTTCCGAAATCGATCGCAGCTTGCCATTTATGCAAATGCGGTTCCCCATGAGAAAAACAGTTTGTCTGGAAGATTAGGCAACAAATTGGAGGACGATCGCGCACTCCTAAATGACTCGTAGACTTAACTCTCTTCCACCAGCAAGATATTGGAAATCTTAAGATCGTAATCTGTGTAAGGGCATGGCACTGCCGTGCCCCTTAACGTGTGCCAGTAACCGATACTATTTAATCATGAGTCTTAGGATATATCCTAAAAGACAATCTCTTGCACGATTTAAAAAATAGGTCGGTATCTGTGAAACAAATTCTTAGACACTCTGCGGTTTATTTGGCTTTGTTAACCCTAAGCAGCAGCGTAGGATGTTCTGCAATTAAAGGCTCAAGCCTTCAAGAACCCACTCTCAGCCAGACGACTGCTGCGGCACCCAATCAACCTCAGCAATTGACTCCGATTGGATCTGATAATAATCCCGATTATGTCACTCAAGTCGTTAAGCAGACCGGGCCCGCCGTGGTGCGAATCAACTCAACTCGCACAGTGCAAGAAGAACTTCAAGACCCCTCGATCGAGCAATTTTTTGGTGGTCAAGCCCCTCGCAAACAACAAGTGCAGCGGGGTACTGGGTCAGGCTTCATTACCAGCGCTGATGGACGAGTCGTCACCAATGCCCACGTAGTCGAAGGAGCCGACAGTGTAGTTGTGGTGCTGACCGATGGGCGACGGCTGCGAGGCGAAGTAGTCGGAACCGATCGCGTCACCGACCTAGCCGTGGTTAAAATCAACGCGACAGGGCTACCCACCGCAAAATTAGGAAACTCAGACAACTTGCTGCCGGGGCAAGCCGCGATCGCGATCGGCAACCCACTCGGACTCGATAACACCGTCACTCAAGGCATTATCAGCGCCACCGGACGATCGAGTGCCGATGTCGGCGTTCCAACTGAGCGGATTAACTTTATTCAAACCGATGCGGCGATCAATCCAGGTAACTCTGGTGGACCATTGCTCAACTCATCGGGCGAAGTGATTGGAGTCAACACTGCGATCATTCAAGGCGCACAAGGGTTAGGATTTGCGATTCCCATCAACACAGTGAAACGAATCTCAGAGCAGCTTGCTACCAAAGGTCGCGTTGATCATCCCTACTTGGGCGTTCAAATGGGCGAGTTAAGCCCAGAGTTGCGATCGCAGATCAACCAAAGCAATGCTGGGTTTAAAGTCAATCAAGACGCTGGCGTGATTGTGATTGCAGTTGCACCTAATTCCCCGGCGGCTCGTGCAGGGTTGCGTCCGGGTGACGTGATTCAATCGGTCAACAATGTGGCGATTCAAAGTTCTCGACAAGTGCAAGAACAGGTTGAAGCGAGTAGTATCGGCAACCCGATGCAAATTACGGTCAAGCGAGGAGATCAGACAGAAATGATCGCGGTTAAACCAGAGCAACTTCCTGAACAAGAAGCCATCGATCGGCGAGGGTGAATTGCTTGATAGATATTTGTAACCAATAGAAAATCGCTCCTAGTGAAAATTCTAAGATCAGCGTAGTTGCTCAAGTCGTGCTCTGTTCTAAAGGATTTTTTTACGAATGCGAATCTTGATCGTTGACGACGATGAGTTGATGACCCACGCTCTCACAGAAATTCTGACGAGCCAAAACTATGCCGTTGAAGTGGTCACCGATGGTCAAGCTGCATGGAACCTGATTGAAACCTTTGACTATGACCTGGTGCTGCTCGATGTGATGTTACCCAAACTGGATGGCATTAGTCTTTGTCAGCACATCCGATCGCACGGTTACCCGATGCCAATTTTGCTCTTAACCGGGCGGGATAGCAGTCACGACAAGGCGATCGGGCTAGATGCGGGAGCCGATGACTATGTGGTCAAACCCTTTCAAGAAGAAGAACTGGTTGCCCGAATTAGAGCGCTGTTAAGACGCGGCAGCAACGCTTTGCAACCCGTGCTGGAGTGGGGACACCTGCGATTTGACCCCAGCAGTTGCGAAGTCACTTATCAAGGCAAATTTTTAGCCCTAACTCCCAAAGAATATGCGCTGCTAGAGCTATTTTTGAGAAACAGTCGGCGGGTGTTTAGCTGCGGCATGATCTTAGAACATCTCTGGACTTATAGCGATATGCCCGGAGAAGAAGCAGTGCGAACCCATATCAAAGGGTTACGGCAAAAACTGAAAGCGGCAGGGGCGGCAGGCGGAATGGTCGAAACGGTTTATGGGATTGGCTATCGGCTGAAGGCATCAGCAGGAGTAAAGAGCCGATCTCTCCCGTCCCCTGTGCAGTCAGACCAGGCGGCAATGTTGGTCAAGATTGCCGGAGTCTGGGAACGGTTTCGGGGGCACGTAAGCGAGCAAATCGCGGTGATCGAAGGGGCGATCTCCGCCGAAGGCAGCGTAGATACAGATTTGCTGGCAGCGGCGCAATTAGAAGCCCATTCGCTCGCTGGGTCGCTCGGAACGTTTGGGTTTCCAGAAGGGTCGAGGTTGGCAGCCCTGATTGAAAGTGCTTTGAGAGATCATGATATTTCTTCAGTGCAACCTTGGGTGAATTCTCTACGACAAGAAATTTCTCAGTCACCCAGTGCAACTTTAGAGGGCGCAGAATCTACGCAACTGTTGCCTCTAGCTCAGATTCAGCAATCAGATCAAGCAGATCCCAAGATTTTATTGGTAGACGATGACCCCAAAATTCTGGCACTGCTGCAAACTTTGCTTCAGCCGTGGGGGTTACAGGTAAGCACGATCGCTGACCCGCGCCAATTTTGGCAAACCCTGGAAGCCGTATCGCCTGATCTGTTGGTGCTGGATGTTGAAATGCCTTATTTAAACGGCATCGAACTCTGCCAAGTCATTCGCAACGACCCAAACTGGAGTGAGCTGCCGATCGTGTTTCTGACGGTTCACAGAAATGCCGATATTGTCAATCAAGTATTTAGCGCTGGGGCAGATGATTTTGTCAGCAAACCGATTGTTGGGCCTGAGTTAGTGACGCGCATTGTGAACCGCTTAGAGCGCAACAAACGACTTCAGCGTTTGGCAAAAGCAACCGAGTCTCAACTCAATGAGGCGTTAGCCAAGGCTCAACAGCTACAAACTACAATTCAATCTTTGCAGCCTCAAGCACCGCTAAACACGGCAACTGAGCATTCAGAGTCATATATCGCAGAATGCGAACAAATCGATCGCATGAAAGACGAATTGATTTCACTCGTTAAAATGCTGGTCGAAATGAAGGTTCGTCATTAGAGTGTGCTTCAACGTCATCAGACTTTTGCGGTTTGATCCTTAAGGTCGAGATAACTGAACGCTTACCCTCGCTTAACCAAGCTCCCTAGAGAAGTCAAGTATCCTATCGAAGGGTGCGTGCGTTTTGTGTCTAAAAAGTAACTGTCAGGCTATGTCTAATTTATTTGAAACGATCGAGAAAGGTGGGCCGACGATGATTCCTTTGGTGGGGATGTCGATCGCCACGATCGCCTGTGGTCTAGAACGATCCTGGTTTTGGTTTCGCCTGATGACCCAAGAAGAACGCATCGTGCAAGATGTCATGGAAGCGGCTCGATTTGATCTATCTAGGGCAGCCGAAATTGCAAGCCAAGCTCAACATTTGGCGATCGGTCGATTTTTACTGGCTCCGCTTAAACTAAAGCAGCCAACTCCTGAAACATTTGGGTTAGCGATGGAAGCCGCGGCCAACCGAGAATTCATTCAAATGCGAAAGGGCGACAAACTCCTAGAGTCGATCGTGGGCTTGGCACCGCTCTTAGGGCTATT
>JAYVFW010000384.1:0-3420 GCA_043772715.1 Phormidesmis sp.
CAAGACTGGTGGTAAAGGGAAGAAATAGATCATGAAAATGACTCGTCGAGAATCAACCCGTCGTCGTCACGCACGGGTTCGTCGCACCGTTACCGGAACCTCAGAGCGTCCTCGTCTCGCGGTGTTTCGCTCTAACCAACACATTTATGTCCAGGTGATTGACGATACCAGTCAACACACCTTAGTTTCTGCTTCGACCACTGAGCCAGAAATCAAAGGGCGGGTTGAGTCAGGTTCTAACTGCGAGGCTTCGACCGAAGTCGGCAAGTTGGTGGCTCAACGGGCGATCGCTAAGGGCATTCAAAAAGTGGTCTTCGATCGCGGGGGCAACCTCTATCACGGACGGGTAAAATCGCTAGCCGAAGCTGCCCGCGAAGCTGGTCTAGACTTCTAGGAGAAACAACATGGCAAAAGGTCGCAAGAGCAACAAACCTCGCGAAGAGAAATCAGACTGGCAAGAGCGGGTCGTGCAAATTCGCCGTGTGACCAAGGTGGTCAAGGGCGGTAAAAAACTCAGCTTCCGCGCGATTGTCGTGGTCGGTAACGAAAAGGGTCAAGTCGGCGTGGGTGTCGGCAAAGCCAGTGACGTGATCGGCGCAGTCAAGAAAGGCGTGGCGGATGGCAAAAAGCACCTCGTTGAGGTGCCTCTGACCAAATCGAATTCCATTCCTCACCCAGCTCAAGGCGCGGGTGGCGGTGCAAAAGTGATGATGCGCCCTGCCGCTCCGGGTACTGGGGTAATCGCTGGGGGAGCGGTTCGTACTGTTCTCGAACTCGCAGGTGTCAAGAATATCTTGGCGAAGCAACTCGGTTCTGGCAATCCTCTCAACAATGCGCGGGCAGCGGTCAGCGCGTTAGATAACCTCCGCACGTTTGCTGATGTAGCAGAAGAGCGGGGCGTTCCGATCGAGAATCTCTACGCAACTTGAGCGAATAGTGGATCGTGATTCTTCGCGGTTCACTTAATTTCTTGAGTAGTCCTTACTAAGAGCAACGAATTATGAGATTAGAAGATGCTGTGCCTCAAGAAGGCTCAACTAAGCGCAAGCGCCGAATTGGCCGAGGCATTGCGGCAGGACAAGGCGCAAGCGGCGGTTTTGGGATGCGGGGTCAAAAGGCTCGATCGGGTCGTCCGACTCGTCCCGGTTTTGAGGGTGGTCAAACACCTCTCTATCGCCGTTTACCCAAATTAAGTTATTTCACCGTGATCAATCGGAAGCACTTCACGATTTTGAACGTCGGTGATTTGGCATCCCTTCCCGCCAATACTGAAGTGAATTTGTCTTCACTAATGGAGGCTGGAATTGTCACGACGGATGACGGCCCGCTTAAAATTTTGGGAGATGGCGATCTGTCGGCGAAGTTGACCGTTCAGGCAACCGTGTTTACAAAAAATGCCCGCGCTAAAATTGAAGCAGCAGGTGGAACTTGTGAAGTGCTGGCTGGCAAACCGACCTGGCATCGTGCTAAAGCATAGAGCAAGGGTCTGTGACAGGTCATCTGAAAGATTTGTAAAGGTGTTCTTCGATTTGAGGAATGACGCTTTGCAGTCTGTGGCAACTGCCGATGAGTGATTTTGCAAGACCACTGCGAGTGTATGTAAGAGGTATCCCTTTATGGTCGTTAGTCGAGATAAAACTCCAACCGCGCAGGAAACCTTTGTTCAGATGGCTCAAGCCGCCGGACTGAGAGGGCGCTTGCTGTTGACTATCGGTTTACTAGTTTTGGTGCGGATGGGCATTTACATTCCGCTCCCAGGCATCGATCGCGCCGCTTTTGCCGCCAACATTCAAGGCAACACGGCTCTTAGCTTTGTTGACTTATTTGCTGGGGGCGGTCTAAGAACGTTGGGAATTTTTGCTTTAGGCATTCTTCCCTTTATTAATGCTTCCATTATTTTGCAACTGCTGACAGCCGCGATTCCAGCGCTAGAAGATCTGCAGAAAAACGAAGGTGAAGCAGGACGACGCAAAATCTCCCAAATCACAAGGTATGTGGCAGGGGGATGGGCAATTGTTCAGAGTTTGATGCTGACGATCGGGTTACTCCGTCCGTTTGCCTCAGACTGGGGTCCTTTATTTGTCACTGAAACGGTGCTGGCGTTAACCGCAGGCTCCATGTTTGTGATGTGGGTGGGAGAGTTAATCACAGAGCGAGGCATCGGCAACGGTGCATCCCTGCTGATTTTCTTGAACATCGTCTCGACGCTGCCAAGATCGCTGGGTCAAACTTTTGAGTTGGCACAGAGTGGCGATCGCAATGTGGTCGGTGGGGTCGTGATTCTGCTAATCGTCTTTCTGGCAATGGTGGTCGGGATCGTCTTCGTCCAGGAAGGAACTCGCAGAATTCCGATCATCTCTGCCCGTCGTCAAGTAGGTCGCCGAACTTATCTAGAGAAGAGCAGCTATCTGCCGCTTCGTCTTAATCAGGGTGGTGTGATGCCGATTATTTTCGCATCCACTGTTCTGACGTTACCTGCATTGGTTGCTCAAGCATTTCAAAACGCCTCAATTAGTCAGTTCATCAGCACTTATCTAGGTCCAAGCTCCTGGCAACACAGCGTTCTTTATCTAGTCTTAATTCTGTTCTTCAGCTATTTCTATGCGTCTTTGGTGGTTCAACCCGATGAGATGTCGAAGAACTTGAAGAAGATGGGAGCGAGCATTCCAGGAATTCGTCCTGGCAAAGCGACGACTGAATATATTGAGCGGGTTTTGAATCGATTGACGTTTTTAGGAGCGATTTTCTTAGGAATTGTCGCGATCGTCCCCACGTTTGTTGAGACTGCCACACGAGTTCCGACCTTCCAAGGCTTTGGTGCTACCTCTTTGCTGATTCTGGTTGGTGTTGCCATTGATACAGCAAAACAAATTCAAACTTACGTCATCTCACAAAGATACGAAGGAATGGTGAAACAGTAGTGGCGCGATTAATCTTTCTAGGGCCACCAGGGGCAGGCAAGGGAACTCAAGCGAAACTCTTAGCCGACTCGCACCACATCCCTCACATTTCAACGGGAGATATTCTGCGAGCAGCCGTTTTGCAAGAAACGGCTCTGGGTGCCAAAGCACAGAGCTACATGGATCGCGGCGAACTGGTTCCTGATCAACTCGTCATTGATTTGATTCGAGAACGGTTGGGACAGTCTGACGCTCAACCTGGTTGGATTCTAGATGGATATCCGCGCACGGTAGTCCAGGCTGATTCGTTAGATGGACTGCTGACCGAGTTAAATCAGACCTGCGATCGCGCCATCAATTTTGATGTCCCTGACGAAGCTTTGATTGAGCGACTGCTCAGTCGAGGTCGCCAAGACGACAACGAAGACGTGATTCGTCGTCGCTTAGAAGTCTACCGGGAGCAAACTGCTCCCTTAATCGACTACTACCAGACTCGTGAAAAGCTCACCACGATCGATGG
>JAYVFW010000385.1:0-3415 GCA_043772715.1 Phormidesmis sp.
AGCAACACGCTAGCGGCGGCAAATTCTCTAGAGTGACTGATTGATAGATTGATTGCCACACTCTTGTCGTGACACCACTGAGTCAGGTGATTTTTAAAACCAATGTAGGGGCGACCGTTAGAGTCATGGCGCACTTCAACCTCTAAGGATGGGCAGTGAGGAAACTGTTCAATATCAGCGATCGCTTGGCTAAATGCTGCTTTTGCACACCAAATTCCAGAAAACGACGGTGACGGCTTTGATTTGCTTAAACAATAGTGACGCTCATAGGGCGAGAAAAACTCGATATCACTCAGAAGAGAAAGCCTACGATCGAGTTCTGCAATGGGATGGATGACGCTTTTAATAATAAGCACGATCGCCAAAAAGTAATTCCACAAGTCAGTAGAGCTTTTTAATATATAGAGAATTGAGAAGTAATTCAAGATCTGACAACGCGAAATAGATTGCTATAGAAAAACATTCATAACACAGACACAACTCCTACAGTCTTGATTCATCGGTTAGACATCCTCACGGCTCTGACGTGCAAGACTGAAAGCCGTCTGAGTTGCTATAAAAACTGATATCCCCATTCAGCCATGATGCAGTCTTTACTAGATGTGAATACCCGCGTGAAAGTTCGAGAATTTCTTCGTCGCCCGCAGCGAACCGAGACGGTGCCGTTAAACCGGGTCGATCGCGATGCTAAGACGGCTGCTCACAAAGCCAATGCTCGACTGCACCGCAAAGTCAACAATGCTTCTGATAAAACGTTGCGCTCTCCGCTAGAAGGGTTTCGTCAAACCCGCGCTGCATCGGTTAGCTATCCGATCTTAGGCAACAATCTGGTAGAAATGATTCGCTATACGCTACCTGAGTCAAACGTTGAAAGCGGGCTAGTTTGGATTAATCAAACTCAATATTTTGAAGGGGTTTCTCCAACTGTTTGGAACTATTCATTGAGCGGAAGGCAAATTTGTCAGAAGTGGCTTCAAGAGCGTCAGGGCTGCACACTTTGCGAACAGAGCATTTATCACTATCAGCAGATTGTGATGATTCTCAAAGATGTCATTGATCTGATGACTGGAATTGATGGAATGGTTCAGGAACGACGATCCAACAATGGGTCTTTAGCGATCGCGTTTTCTCATTGAAAATCATCGCCCGACGCAGACATTGATTTGCGGTAATCATTTTCTAAATCGGTATTAACGTCAGTTCGACGAGTTTTTTCGCTTCGTTAAGAGCGGCTTCTGCCCCCTAAATCCCCCACTTTGGGGGACTTTGAAACTGGAGTCTTGGCTCAAAGTCCCCCACGAGTGGGGGATTTAGGGGGCTGACCGAATTCACAACCGGAGCGAACCACTTCTGTCGAACTGACATGGTATTAAAGCCAAGTCTACATTCCTAAATGGGTTGAACATTATGGTGGTTACGAATTCAGAAAAGGCTAGTTCGCGTCCGACAGGTGCCCCGTCTATGCCTCCGCAAGTGGTCATGCTGCAAATGGCAAATGCTTATCGGGTTTCGCAGGCGATTCATGTCGCTGCAAAGTTGGGCATTGCAGATTTGTTGACCGACGGTGCAAAAAGTATCTCGACTTTAGCAGAGGCAACGCAAACCCATCCTCAATCGCTCTATCGTCTATTGCGATCGCTCGCCAGCATGGGCATTTTTGCCGAAACCGAAACGGGTGATTTTGAGATGACTCCGCGGGGGGCAACGTTGCAAAGTGGCGGATCTGGTTCGCTCAGAGACTATGCGATCGTGGCAGGTGAGCAGTGGCACTGGCAAACCTGGGGAGACGTTCTCTACAGTGTCAAAACTGGAAAGCCTGCGTTTGATCACGTTTATGGCATGGAGTTCTTAGACTATTTTGCTCAAAATCCTGACCTTGCTAGCACGTTCGATCGCAGCATGGTCAGCTTGCTAGAAACCATTGATACGAGCATTCTTGCCAATTATGATTTCTCAAACGCAGGTACGATCGTCGAAGTCGGCATTCCGGGCGGATATGGCAATCTGCTGGCACGAATTTTGACCGCAAATCCTGTTCTGCGGGGCGTGTTTTTTGACCTTGCGCCTGGGTTAGAACTGGCAAAGACCTTACTGACTGAGCAAGGAGTCTACGATCGCTGTCAGCTCGTTGAGGGAGAGCCATTTAGCGCGTTACCCAAAGGAGGCGATCTCTACATTCTCAAGAATTTTGTTCACGACTTTAACGATCAAGACGCGGGTCAAGTTCTAAAGCACTGCTGTGAAGCGATGGATGACACCGCTAAACTGCTGGTCGTAGAGATGGTGATTCCGCCAGGAAATGCGCCTGCACTGGGCAAAATTGTCGATATCGAGGCGCTAATTATGTCGTCGGGCGGCTATGAGCGCACCGAAGCGCAATGTCGATCGCTGTTTGCCGCCGCAGGGCTGACGGTCACCACTGTGATTTCGTCTCGTTCTCCTTTCAGCATCATTGAAGCGGTTCGCGCTTAGAACCGTGGATTTATTAAGGTGCAACTTCTCGGACTTAACTAGCGTGGATATCAGTTCGTTGATGGCTCCGTTTGAGTCGGCTTGTGCCCCCTAAATCCCCCAGAATGGGGGATTTAGGGGGCGAAGATCTCAGCCATGACGAATCCAGAGATTTGATCACAAGATTGACAGGTTATTTGGTCCACGATCCTTAGTTGCCCGATCCTTGTATCACTGGGAGGAACGATCGATGAAAACGGCATGGGTGTTTCCAGGTCAAGGGTCTCAATCGGTAGGCATGGGAAGCGATTTGCTTAACATTTCAACCGCCGCCGCTAGATTTGAGCAGGCAGAACAGATTTTGGGCTGGTCGGTTGCTGAAGTCTGCCTTCAAGAAAATCGCCTTTCGCAAACACTTTATACTCAGCCTTGCCTCTATGTGATCTCCGCTGTTTTAGCCGATCTGCTGCAAGCCCAAGGCGATCGACCCGACTTATTAGCAGGTCACAGTTTAGGAGAATATGTGGCGCTCTATGTCGCTGGCGTATTTAGTTTTGAGACAGGGTTGCAGCTAGTCAAGCGACGGGCTGAATTAATGAATCGAGTCAATACGGGCGTGATGATGGCGCTGATTGGGGTCGATCGCGATCAGCTCATGGCGCAGATTAAACAAACGCCGAATGTTGTGCTTGCCAATGACAACCATCCGGGACAGGTGGTGATTTCGGGGTTGAGCGAGGCGATCGCTACGGTGTTGGCTCAGGTTAAAGTCCGGCGAGTCGTGCCATTAAAAGTGAGTGGTGCGTTTCATTCTCCGGTGGTGGCAGAAGCGGCAGAGGCGTTTTGTCAAGTTCTCAAAGCGGTGCCATTTCAGTCGGCTCAAATTCCAGTGATCTCAAATGTTGAACCGACTCCGCAGACCGTAGCCGATCGCTTAAAAGCTCAGTTAATGCAGCAAATGACG
>JAYVFW010000386.1:0-9923 GCA_043772715.1 Phormidesmis sp.
ATTGGTGCGCGGATCGACTTCGACCCCGATATAGCAGAGGTTAGTGCCCCAAGCCCACTTTGTCTGCGGATAAACCCCTCCCGGCAACAGCTTCACCCAGGGAGAATTGCGATAAAATGCGCCATAGATGGTTAACAAATCTTCTCTGACCAGCCCTGGGTCGCGCAGCGTCGCGTAGACCGTCGCCAAAATTCCCCGAACCATCGGAATCAGGTGAGGCGTGAACTGCACCAATACTTCGTGCCCCGCTAGGTCGCTGCAAATCTGCTCAATTTCGGGCGTGTGACGATGCCCTGCAACGCTGTATGCCCCTAACGAGTTGTCTGCCTCAGCTAGCAATAAGCCAGTTTTAGGCTGCCGTCCACCGCCAGAGGTGCCAGATTTTGCGTCCACGATCGCCGTTTCAGTTAGCACTAAGCCTTGCTTAAAGAGCGGCGACAACGCCATCAAACTCGCTGTCGGATAGCAACCCGGACAGCCCACCAATTGCGCTTCGGCAATGCGATCGCGATACAACTCTGGCAGCCCATAAACGGCAGTCTCAGCAACCTCACGATCGTCTCGCTCAAGCCCATACCAGTGAGTGTAAGTATCGAGATCAGAAAATCGATAGTCTGCCGATAGATCCAGGACTTTGCAGCCTTTCTCTAGCAATGTCGGAGCCATCTTGCACGCCAAGCCATTCGGCAGCGAGAGAAACACAGCCTGACAGCGATCGGCAATCTTTTCAAGGTCGATCGGCTCGATCGTCTGATGCACTTGATGCCCCAGATGCGGATAAAGGCTCGAATAGTCTTGCCCCGCACTGCTGTCGCCGCCTAAATAGGCAAGTTCTAACTTTGGATGGTCGGTCAGGAGCCGCACTAACTGCACCCCGCCATAACCTGATGCGCCGATCACACCAACGGGTACACGCTCTAAGTCACCCATGTTTCTTGACCTTTACGACAGATGAACTACTAGACTTTTGCTGCATTGTAATCCCCAAATTGTCGAAGTGGAGAATGACTTGAAGATTAGATCTCCTGCATGAATAAAGTTCTCGGTGTAACCTCTCTCAGATCTCGCTCCGTTGAGGTCGGCTTGTGCCCCCAAATCCTCCATTCTGGAGGACTCTGAGAAGACTTGCGGTTTCTAAATCCCCCATTCTGGGGGATTTAGGGGGCGTTCCCGGATTCGTGCAGGAGGTCTGTTTTAAACGATCGTCTTTTACTCTAGCGTTAGTCCGAGTCTAACTTTGGCTTCATAAGATACGGAGAAACAATTTTTATTCTGAAAAGAATCCTGAAATGAGATGACTTTCACCGTAATAAGTAATTAATGATTGGAGTTTTTAAGCGGAGGAATTTACAATACTTGAGTATAAAGAGTGAATCCAAAAGAGTGGACTCCGATTCTCTACTTCTGCATCTACCTAGTTAATTCTCAAAGCGCCGAGAAGCCAGTAATTTCTTGGTTGCTCACTTTGGTTTAAGCATTCCTCAGCAACAGAAACCCTTCCAAGATTAGGACGCTTCCGAAGTCAAAGAATTACAATCAAAGATAAAGCCGCTTCAAAAAACTTTACGGTGTTACCGCTTTGAACCTCTCCGTTAACGCTCAACCCCTTTCTAACCAACCGTTTCCTTTTGATTTGATCGAGGATGCTCTCGCAGATCTAAAGGCAGGGAAAGCGATCGTCGTCGTCGATGATGAAAATCGAGAAAATGAAGGAGACGTAATCTGTGCTGCTCAGTTTGCGACTCCAGACTTGATCAACTTCATGGCAGTCTATGCGCGGGGTCTGATTTGCCTTGCCATGACTGGTGCCCGCTTAGATGAACTAGACGTGCCGCTGATGGTGCGGGAAAACACTGACAGCAATCAGACTGCTTTTACGGTCAGCATTGATGCCTCTCCCAGAGTTGGAGTCACGACTGGAATCTCAGCAGAAGACCGCGCTCGCACCATTCAGGTGGCGCTCAGTTCAGATACCCAACCTGCGGATCTTCGTCGTCCGGGTCATATATTTCCGATTCGCGCCCGAGAAGGAGGCGTTTTAAAGCGTGCGGGTCATACCGAAGCCGCAGTCGATCTGTCTCGCCTCGCTGGACTTTACCCGGCTGGAGTGATCTGCGAAATTCAGAATGCTGATGGCTCAATGGCGCGGCTCCCTGAGCTTGTGAAATACGCCAAGATGCACGATTTAAAGATCATCAGCATTGCGGATCTGATTAGCTATCGGCTGCGGCATGAGCGCTTTGTGTGCCGCGAAACCGTTGCCGAGATGCCCTCCCTATTTGGGCAGTTTAAAATTTACGCCTATCGCAATTTGCTCGATAACTCTGAACACGTAGCGATCGTCAAAGGCGATCCCGCAGAGTTTGGCGATCGCCCCGTGATGGTGCGGGTGCATTCAGAATGTCTGACGGGCGATGCGCTCGGTTCGCTGCGCTGTGATTGCCGAATGCAGCTACAAGCCGCTCTCAAAATGATCGAAAATGCAGGAATGGGCATTGTCGTTTATCTGCGGCAAGAAGGGCGCGGCATCGGTTTAGTTAACAAGCTCAAGGCTTACTCGCTGCAAGACTTAGGACTCGATACCGTCGAGGCAAACGAGCGATTGGGCTTTCCTGCCGATTTGCGAGACTACGGCGTTGGGGCGCAAATTCTCAACGATCTGGGGGTTAAACAAATTCGTCTGATCACGAACAATCCCCGTAAAATCGCTGGCTTGAAAGGATATGGCTTAGAGATGGTCGATCGCGTGCCTCTATTGATCGAAGCCACCTCCTACAATTCTTCTTATCTGGCGACCAAAGCCGAAAAAATGGGTCACTTGTTTCTGCGGACTTATCTGGTGACGATCGCGCTGCACTTTGAGCATGAAGAGTCGGTGACAGAACGCTATGAACGACTCGAAAAACTGCGGCATTTGGCTAAAATTTACGACTTGACGCTGCAAGAAGAAGCGCGACCTGTGGCATCGGCGTTGTTTGGCGAGCGATCGCTAATCGTGCATCTTGGGTTTGAGCAAGCCTTAGTGAGTGATGCTGATTGGTATCGATCGCCCGGACATCCTTATATCTCAGCGATCGGGCAGATTCTTGACAATGTAACCTGCTGGTCATCAGTACAAACGCTGGAGTTTATTATTTCGCCAGGGTCTGATCCTTTGATCGGTTTGCAGATGCTGATCGATCGGCAGACGTTTTCGATTGAGCAGTTGCCGTCTTCAATCTGTGATTCGCTAGAAACTCAAACTATTTATAGTTTCTCTAGAGACTAAAGCCAGTTCACGCTAAAATCTCTGCCTGCTAACCGATGTGTCACTCAGCCATCTGCGTGAATCTAATCGAGTAGGTTTTGTGCAGTTATCATGCGGGCTAAAAAATCGCTTGACCTCACGGTCACACCAGAGCTTCAGCAAAAATTGATTCAGGTGCACGATCGGCTCTGTCAGGCTTATGGGTGTCCAATTCCCTACTTTCACGAGCTAGATCCACTCAGCGAAATCGTTTCAGCCTTGTTGTCTCACCGCACTCGCAATGCCGATTCTGCCAACGCCTTTCATGAACTGCGACGACGATTTCCCACTTGGGAGCTAGTGCGCGATGCTCCCGTTGCCGAAGTCGAACAGGCGATCGCTCGCTGCACTTGGGCAGAGCAAAAAGCGCCCCGCATTCAACAGATCTTGAAACTGATCGGCGATCGTCGGGATGGCGATCTCTCGCTAGATTTTCTCAAAGATCTTTCTGTCACAGACGCAAGAGCGTGGCTCGAATCGCTTTCTGGAGTCGGACCTAAAACGAGTGCTGCGGTGCTGTCATTTAGTGTGCTGCGTCGTCGCGCCCTCCCAGTCGATAGCCATCATCACCGAGTTGCGATTCGATTGGGGTTGATTGGTGAGACGATCGCGGTTGCCCCTGCCCACGCCATCTTAGAAGCTCAATTGCCGCCAGACTGGACAGCCCAGCAAGTCTATGACAATCACGAAGTCTTAATGCTTCACGGTCAGCGCTGTTGCTATTATCAGAACCCTGCCTGTCAGCGCTGCCCGGTGCTTGACCTCTGTCCCTTTGGACAATCTCGACACCCTAAGGGAGTTGCATGAAAATGAAATCCCAATTTACAAGTTAAATCGTCAGTTTTTGAAATTGAAGTGGGTGCTCGATCGATCCGTAAATCTCTGAGCGCACAGAGCCTGAACTATCAGGATAATTGCCGAGATAGGAGAGTTATCCTGTGAAGATTCTGTGTAGAACCTAAAAAAACAGGAGCTATCGGTTTCCAGACAGCATAATTCCTCATAGAGAGTATTTATCCTGTTTGCGAGGAGTTCGAACGGTAGAAATACTAGTTAGCCCGCTATTTTGCCTCTTGGAAAGGGATCTCTATAAGCACATGGATTTGATTGAACTAATTAGAGAGAAAATTAATATTTTTTCAGGTACAGAAAATTATTTGGGACTTCAAAGCGTTGTTACTCATATCGAGGTTGCAGAACGTCATTTAGATATGGGAAAAAAAGGCGATGATAATTATTTTACGGATGTAATCTATCGTACAAATCAGGCATTTGAAGGCTTACTAAAGGAAGCATACATTTTGCTTACTGGTAATGATGCAGAAAACAAATCCCCCTATCAAATAGAAAAGTATTTGGAGCAAGAAAACCTTCTAAAAGAAAGAGTTTTGTCCCTTTTTTCAAATTACAGAATGGAGTGGCGAAATAAATCTACTCACGATTACAAACTTTATTTCAGTTCTCAGGAAGCATTTCTGGCAATAATTAGTATTTGTGCTTTTTTTAACATCTTGCTTGATCAGATGATAGAAGCTAAAGCATACTTGCAAGAGAAAGAGGAGCTAAAACAAGCACAAGATTTAACTTCTGACTCTTATTCAGAACAACTATTTCTTGATCAAGTAATAGAACTTCTGACACATTTTTCTAAGGACATAACATCAAAGCTCGCGAAAGGAGGTGAAACACCAAAATTGCTTGAGAGCGAAATTTTAGGTATGTTGGCAGCTTATTTGAATACATCTGATCCTGAACTTGAAGTATTGAGAGAATATGCATTTTCTATGGGAAGTCGTACCATGAGAGCCGATATTTTACTTAGAAAAGGTTCTGATAATTTAATTGTTGAGGTTAAAAGATCGAATCAACACGTTCCGAGAAGGCGTAGAGAAGGACAAGCCCAGCTTGTTTCATATATGGCTGCTTCAGGGATCTCAAAAGGTATTTTGTTTATTCCACCGACTTTAGAAACTCAGGAAGTTGCTGTTGAGCAAAGGGAACTGCAAGGTTTAGGTTCTACTGGCACTATTGTAGAAATTTACCCCAAAAATACGACTATGGATACAACTATATAAGTGTGACAAAAATAGGCTAACAACTCAAATGCAGCGGACGTTTGAAAGTTGCTGGTGCTGAGTTCAAGGTTATCTACCGCCGCTGATTTGAACCGTTAGCATTCCGTTTACGGGGCGCTTCTAAACAGAAAGAAAAAAGTAAAGAGAGATGATGGAGTCCGGTCAACAGTCAAAAGAGCATGAATAGCCAACTATTCAGACAGTTATGCCGTCGCAGACTAGGTGCCAATTAGCTCGATCGTCCGCTTGTCTCTGCTGATGAATCATTTAACTATTGGTGATGTAATCGCATTTTCATGCGACTTCCTAAGGAGACGGTGACGCTGAAGGAGAGGACAACGGACTAGCGCCCTTGCTTGGGGACTCACTAGGACTAGGCAACACTCCGGGCTGATTGCCTTTTTGCAAGGTGACAAAAATGTCGTAACGAGTGGTGCGATCGCTAGTCACAGCCGACGTGACCCCGATCGATTTTGTGGCTTCTAGCACCATGCGATTCATTGGGGGCAATTGCAGCAGTGGGAAAAAATTGTTGAGGCTGAGGGCGCGATCGACATCCATAAAGAAGTGCCCGTTGTTCTGCTCTAGCGTGGTTTTCGTCGTTTTTCTAAACGCTTCACTTTCGGCTAGAGAATTTGTAGGCTTGGGCAAAAAGCTCGGAGCCGCAGAAGCCCCTAGATTTAGACTGAGAAATGCGACATCGCCATCTAGCCAACCGTGAGTCACGCTGATATCCCCCGTTGGCAGCGACCAGTTAACCACCGATTGACCCTCAACTTTTGCGTCCTCGACTTTAAAGGTATATTTGCTTGCCATCACTTCGTCTAGCTGTTTTAGCGTTTTTTCTGCGTTGCGGCGATCGTTGCTCTGCACCATAAACACTAAACTGGTCGGTGAAGTGGATGACGATTTTTGAGGAGACGGAATCAGCGCTAACGCAAATTCTCCCTGCATCCAGTTAAGCAAGTCTTGATCTAGATCTAAACCCACCGATGATTTGACTCCCTGACGCAGCTTTTCTGGGTTGCTCAATAGTCCTTGCGGGAAAATATAGCGCACCAAACTGGAAGAAGCCCCTTGGGTAAACTCTTGCCAAAATTGCTTTAAGTCTCCGCCGGATGCCATTCTCAATGTCTCTGCCGGAAGGCGGCTTGGCATGATCTTGGCGGTGTTTTTGCCCTCAAACCGCTGCTTGCTGTTAGGATTTAGCCACCAAACCGTTTTAAATTGAATGCCATCAGGCTCGATCGTTGCCGTGGCGGCAAGCCCTTGATTTTGCTGAAGCTGGTTCATCAACCCCTGAGACGGCACTGGGCGATTAGAGTTTGCCGACGACGAGTTAACCAGTGCAGGAATATTGACATACACACTTCCCAAAGATTGCTCGGCTTTGATCTGTTCTAAAGCATTTCCATAACCGGGAGTGCCAGAGAGCGCCTTGCCCCCTTTGTAAGTGTCGATCGCTCGGTCGATCGCTTTTGGAGTTGTTGCAACGACCAACTGAGTATCTAGCGCAGCGATCGACACACTTTGCGCCGGGGTGCCCAGCATTTCGCGAACGTCTACGCCCTTATATTTGCGGACTGACCACCGACCAGTCTTAGTGGCTGAGGACTGATCTAAAATTTCTTTTGCCTTATCGGGATCAGCGATCGGCAGCACCATCACCGTCGGTTCGGGGTTAGCAGGCAGAGCGGGCTGAGACGGAGCGGGCACCGACACCCCCAACTGCGGCGATAAAAATGCCAGCGTCACCTCTTTGCCCACCCAGGGCTGCACATCTCGCTGAAAATCTAGCCCTTTGCTGGTGAGAAAGCGATCGCGCAACTGCGCCAAATTTTGGTCAAAAGCGGTTTGACTGCGAGGAGTGCCAAACGATCGCAGCCGTTCCCACTGATTTGGCTCGGTCGAGACTGACACGACCATCAGCGCATCTTGAGGAACGATGTTTGCGCCGACTGGCATAACGCTCAAGCGCCCTTGCCGAGACACCAGCCAATAAGTTACCGCTCCGCCACCGATGAGAAGAGCAGAGGCTCCGAGTGTTAGCAACAGCGGAAGCTTTGGCGATCGAGGTTTGGTTTTGACTTTCATCAGTAGCAGAAAAATATGAGCAACGCCGTAATCCCTTAGAAAGTATGCACGTTCTTTATCAATCTTGCTAGGGGTCTTTGACAATACTGACGGTGTTAGCAGTGAGCCAATCGTGGGAACCATGAGCTTTGTAAGTTTGAGACTGCCACCAGTCAGAGCTTACGGAGGGCTAAGTATTTACCCTGTTCCCCGGTTGTAATTTGTACTGCTGGTAAAGAAAAGGGTTGCCATGAGTGAAATCACGAAAGAAGATGTGCGAGCGGCTTGGAAATATCGATTTCCCGTTTTTACTGATGGTGGTTGAGCCGCATTCTGAACACTGCGTTGTTTCTCCCCTGATTTCATAGCTTCATTATGCAACGCCTAAAAGATTTTAGAACTGCTGCTGATTTGATCCGTATTCTTTTCCAATGTCCCAAAACAACCGATAATTGGTTAAACGACTCTCTGCTAAAGTCCACAAGCAAGTTAGCGATATAGGTATTTTGATTTGTAATCTTGCCTGTTGTTCTGGCACTTTTGAACTAAGAAGCTTAATCTGTTTATCAAAAAAACCAAACCCACCTTCAAATTCTTGATTTGTAAATATAAACTGCTGTGCTGTTCTGATAGCCAAGCTATCTTCCCTTCCCAAATAGGACAATACTCGTAAAAAATTACATGCCTTTTCCAACTTGTACTGCTGTAGACAGTTCATCATTATAGATTCAATTACTATATCTAAACCATTAGGAGACTCTACGGTATATTTACCATAACAAGTAATAAAATCAATTTTTCTTACTATCTCAAGCCCATCTTCTTCAGAACCCGTAAGGAGTGAGAATATATCCGTGGATAAAGTTAAGTTTACAGGTAGTGGTTTTGGTAATAGATCTAGACGATATAATAAGATTCTTGCCGCTTGGTAAGAAGGTATAGTATCAGTAGGAGATACTTCTTTGATAGCTGTAGAAACTATGCTTGCATAATCTCTTAACACTGGTAACATACCACCAAACATTTTTCTCTCAATAACACAAAAAATCAACAACATTACACCGTCGCATTCATTAAGATTTGCATCGACGCGATTGACTATCTTGGTTCGTATTTTCTTGAGAAGCTGAATTTCTTCTACTTGCTTTTTACGAAAGTCAAAACATAAAAAAGCGAGAATATATATTTTCAATAAAAGTGATGTTTCATTTTGGCTTAACTCTTCGACAATTTTGCTAATCCAGCCATAGATTTGTTCAGATGTATTTGACAAGTTATACGCGTTTGTACTATTCATAAATTTTGTATGTCTTGGACACTTTTAAGTACAACTATTCAATTTGTAATATATGTTTTTCCGTCTCTAGTGTTGCAGCCATAAGCACAACAAGTGTAGTATGATAATTAATCTTAAATCGGGAATATTTTGTAGGATATGCTTGGAATAATTCTGAATTGTCAGGGTTGTAATACCGACTTGGGATATCTCCTAAAGAAGTTTGTGCTTTGAACAAAGCCATCCAAGCTAATTGATATAAAGGTAATGGATAATAATGTAAAGATGAACAACAAATTAATATTTCTGCGACTAAGTCCCAATCCTTTTTATATGTATAGGTACCTAGCAAAAGATTAAAGTACTCACATGTTAATTCATACTTATCTCCGATAATTGATTTTATATCACGTCTTCCAAAATCAGCCATATTGAATATGATATGAACCATATCATATACTTCTAAAATAGAAAGATAAGGTATTGGAGGCAAATGATAGGCACTCGAAGGAACATAGAGTGATTCATAGTCAGGATATCTAGATTTGAAATGCCCAGAATCTAGATAACTTTTTAAGTCTATTTGGCTCCAAAGCTCTTTTCCTACAGTATCTACAAAACCAAAGTCCAGAATTACTTGAATTGCATAACGTAATCTTGGGGATTTTCGATCGCACGCCTCTAATGCAACTAAAGTAATCAGATATAACGGAAATAGATCTGTTCTTCTCATCATATCAAAGCTAAAATCTGGAGAGTTACCAATGTCCTCTATATAATCGATAATTGTTTTTAATATTTTGCTCTTTCTAATACTGGGGTTGCGATACATTAATCTACAGCAAACGCAGAGTTCTCCAAATGCTTTACGCTGTAAACAGATGATCTCTTTTTCTACTTGATTCTCAGAAGGCAGTGTAAAGTTTTCTAGATTGACAAGTAGCCAATCCAGGCTTTTATTAATTAGAACATTAATATCTTGTTCCATTACATACATATCTCCAATCGTAAAAGTATTTGGCTAAACTGATCAAAAAAATAAATTTCTGCCAAGTGACTATAGTATTTCTATCAATACCATGAATCAATACTCCGGACAAAATTTGAGCAGGTTTTGAGCCTCAAACCCTGATTCAACCGTGGACAGGATCTTATTATCAAAGTCAGGGGTAGAGCTAACTTTGAGAAAATAGCGCGATCCTGGAACTGTAAG
>JAYVFW010000387.1:0-9914 GCA_043772715.1 Phormidesmis sp.
GATTTCGCCACGATCGCACCCAAATCATCCCCATTGGATCGGCATCGCCCTAGCATTTCATGCTTTCATCTCGATCGGCATTGCTGAAGGTGGACTAGGAGTGTTGCTGCCTTCGATTCTGGAAACTTATCATCTGACTCCGGCGACGGTGACGGTTTTGTTTATCAGTCAGGTGACGGGCTATGCGATCGCAGCCGCAACCAGTAGCCTTCTCAGCAGCTATTTAGGATTAGCCCGATCGCTTTTGCTTGCGTCGATCTCACTCACCAGCGCTCTTAGCATTTACGCATTTACGACCCATTGGTGGGTGATGGTTGCTTCGGGGCTGTTGCTCGGTCTGGGCGCGGGACTGATCGATGCAGGAATTAATACCTTTATTGCCAATGATTAAAAAAATGCAAACCTAATGGGAATGTTGCACGCATTTTATGGAATTGGGGCATTATTAGGTCCAATTCTCGCCACGACCCTTTTAGCATTAGGATTTTATTGGCGACACATTTATTTTGTAGTTGCAGGAAGCGTTAGCTTAACGATCGTCGGGATGCTTTGGGCAGTGTTGCACCGCTATCAACCCATGATGCTTAAACCTGCAACGAATGCAAGCCCCAAAGCTAATTTTCGTCGGGCATTAAAGACTCCGATCGTGCTGGTTTCTAGTCTATTGCTGCTGATTTATGTGGGAACAGAAGTCTCGATCGGCAACTGGGCATATACGGTTCAGCACGTCAGTCGCGGCATTCCAGCGGGGGGTGCAGGCTATAGCATTGCAGGCTATTGGTTAGGGTTAACGTTGGGGCGATTAGCGATGGGGCAACTGATCAAATATCTGGGAGCAAATCGCACGATCGATATTTCTTTAGCGCTGTTGCTAGTTAGTTTATTAATGTGGTGGTGGTTGCCCAACCAGTGGTTGAGTTTGCCCTTGATGGGACTGGCGCTGGCGGCTATTTTTCCGGCGATGATTTGGCTGACCCCGCAGCGAGTTACTGCTGCGATAGTGCCTGCTGCGATCGGGTTTCTTGCAAGCGTCGGCAGTTTGGGTTCTGCATCGATTCCAACCCTTGTGGGATGGGTTGCCGATCGCGCAGGCTTAGAAATCATTCCCGCTTTTTTGGTGCCGTTGGCGATCGTAATGATTGGGCTGCATCGCTGGTTAGTCCGCCATTCGCCGTCTGAGCAAGTGTTACCATGAGGGCGATTCTGCACCGCTCACCCTGTATCGAATGTTTGTTTCTAGCCCGACTCCTCCCGCAGAGCCATCACAATCCGCCTGGTGGTTTGCGTTTATAGGAAATAAATTACTGGTTGATCCGAAAGGCGATCAGGATCAGCTTCCTGATTTAATGAGCCTTGACGAGATTGGACTGACTGCCCTTCGCACCCAATTTTTAGGCACGTTGGATGCGCGTCCTTGCTATTCTGCCGAATTGAGTCAAGACGCAGCGATTCCACCAAACATGACCCTTTTGGGACTGCGTGAACTATATGGCAAGTTAGACGATGATTTGTTTGCGTTGAGTGGTCGCGCTTTTCAGATTGTGGAGTGGGATCGGACTCATCAATATTGTGGACATTGTGCAACCCCAATGACTCAGTTAATCGGAGACAGAGCAAAACGCTGTCCTAACTGTGGGTTGGTCAATTATCCGCGTTTATCGCCTGCGATTATTGTGTTGATTGCTCGCGGTGAGGAGGTTTTGTTAGCGCGTGCGCCTCGGTTTCCGTCGGCGATGTTTAGCGTGTTGGCGGGCTTTGTCGAGCCAGGAGAATCGCTCGAAGAAACGCTGATTCGCGAAGTGCGTGAAGAAGTGGGCATTGAGGTGAAAGACATTCGTTATTTTGGCTCTCAGCCTTGGCCCTTTCCCAACTCTTTGATGATTGGGTTTACGGCAGTTTACGCGGACGGAGAGATTGCGATCGAGCCAACAGAAATCGCCGAAGCCGCCTGGTTTCACAAACACAATTTGCCCAACATTCCGCCCAAACTGAGCATTGCTCGCAAGCTTATCGATTGGTTTGTTGCTCAAGAAACGTGATCAACGTGGTGCGATCGGGCAGTGAAGATTGTGCCCCTGATTGAGAAGCGGCAAGTGCCCCGGCTGCAGCTCCCCAAGTCATGGCTTCTCGAAGCAGTTTTCCGGCTGCAAGCGCGGCAGCGAGTCCTCCGTTAAAGGCATCTCCGGCGGCTACGGTGTCGATCGCCTCAACTCGAAACGCCGGAAAAAAGAATGCTTCGTCAGGTGTCGCGCAAAATCCGCCTTCTGCCCCTAATTTAATCACAACAGTTTTGACTCCGCGCTGCTGTAGAACAGTGGCTGCCTCCGCGACCAAAGCCGGACTCTCGATCGGAAACCCGACCAGTTGTTCGGCTTCTACTTGATTTGGGGTCAAAATGTCGATCAGAGGATAGAGTGCGATCGGCAAATCAGACTGCGCGGGAGCCGGATCGAGAATCACTCGGACTCCCGCTTTGTGGGCAGCTTTGGCGGCGGCTGTGACGGCTGTGATCGGAATCTCTAACTGTAATAAAAGCGAACTTGCTCCAATTAAATGATCTGATAATCTTTCGACATCAGATTCATTTACCTGTCCGTTTGCACCCGGAATCACAATAATCGTGTTTTCACCATCATCATCGACTGCAATCAGTGCAACGCCACTAACCGAATCATCGACTAAAATATCTTTTGTTTGAATCGTTGCGGATTGCAGACTTTGCAAAAGTTCTTGTCCAAAGCGATCGTTTCCAACTCGTCCAATCATTATTGTCGGGATATTTAGACGCGCGATCGCGACTGCCTGATTAGCTCCTTTTCCACCTGAAACGGTTGAGAAACTGCGACCTATTAACGTTTCGCCAGGTCTTGGTAAGCGAGGAGTCTTCGCCACCAGATCCATATTGATACTGCCGAAGACGACTATGTGAGGAAGAGGCATAAGATTGAATTCAGACCTAAACTTAAGATTAGGTCATTTACACTCAGTTATGCTGCCTAATGTGTACACACAAGCCTTTGTCGCTGCGTTCCAGTCCTTTCAGCCCCCTAAATCCCCCATTTTGGGGGACTTTGAGCCGAGCCTCTAATTCAAAGTCCCCCAAAATGGGGGATTTAGGGGGTGTATATCTCGGCAATGACGAATCGAGAAACTGATGTGTACACGGTAGGTTATGCTGCTAGGGATTGATTTAGGAACCAGTTCGGTGAAAGCGGTGTTGCTGGGCAATGATGGCAAAATGATTGCCGAATCGTCGAGTAGCTATTTGGTGCAGACGCCTAAACCTGGGTGGGCGGAGATTAACCCCTTAGATTGGTGGGCATCAGTGGCGATCGCCGTTCAATCTGCGGTGCAAGATCACCGAAAACACGTCCGAGCGATCGGGCTATCGGGGCAAATGCACGGAGTCGTCTTGACCGATGCCAAGGCTCAACCGCTCTATCCGGCAATCCTTTGGGCAGATACGCGATCGAGCGAAATGCTCTATGCCTATCACGCGATCGGGGCAGTTCTGCGCTCCAAACTCGCCAACCCGATCACCGCCGGAATGGCAGGAACGAGCTTGCTGTGGCTCCGCAAATATGAACGAGATGTTTATACCAATGCTCGATGGGCGCTTCAGCCGAAAGACTGGCTGCGATTTCGCCTGACGGGAGAAGTCGCCACAGAACCTTCTGACACATCAGGCACACTGCTCTATAATGTAATCCACGATCGCTGGTCATCCACCGTCATCGACACGTTGAATCTGCGATCGGATTGGCTTCCTAAACTAATTCCGTCTAGCAGCATTGCCGGACATCTAACTCCCGAAGCTTCAGAACATCTAGACTTACCGCCCGGTTTGCCCGTGGTGGCTGGAGCTGCTGACACTGCGGCTGCTCTACTCGGAAGCGGCGTTGTGGCTCCGGGTGTGGTGCAACTGACGATCGGGACGGGTGCCCAAATCGTCAGCCTTCGCGATCAGCCGATCGCCGATCCTCAAAAGCACACTCATTTATATCGATCGTCATTACCACAACAGTGGTATGCCCTCGCCGCCATTCAAAATGCTGGCTTAGGATTGGAATGGGTGCGCGATATGTTGGGTCTGACGTGGCAACAAGTCTATACCCAGGCGTTTACTGTTCCTGCTGGCTGTGAAGGACTGACATTCTTACCCTATTTGACCGGAGAGCGTACGCCACATCTTGATCCTAATGCGCGAGGTGCCTGGGTTGGGCTAGGGCTGCACCACTCACGATCGCACTTAATGCGATCGGCGCTAGAAGGCGTTGCGTTTTCACTCAAGCAAGGTTTAGAAGCAATGATGGCGATCGGAATCCCCGTGACAGCGTTAAGACTAGCGGGAGGAGTCACGATCGATCTCGCTTGGCAACAACTGATTGCAGATGTTCTGCAAGTGCCTCTCTATTGTTCAACTATGTCGGCGGCTTCTGGTCGAGGCGCAGCGATTTTAGCAGGGTTAGGAACAGAGATTTACCGCAGCCTTTCTGCTGTTCCTAAGCTGGAGGCGGATCACGATCGCGTCGTCAATCCCAATTCAATCACCCCAGAGTTAGAAGCCGCTTGGCATCGTTACCGATCGCTTTATGCTCCCTTGCATGAGTGGCGGCTCGATCAATGATCATGTCCTTTTACCTGCAATCAACGTTGTTACATATGTTGAAATCTATTCAAGCCATCAAAAAATCTAACGGTCTCTATTAATAAAGATGACTCTATTTCAATTGAGAATGTGATAGAAACTATAATAAGTTGCGAATCTTAAAAAAACATTAGTGCTGACCCAAATTGCATTCCTTGCAAGAGATCGCTCTGCGATCTCTTTAAATCGCAAACTGGTCTTCCTCTAGCTTTATACTCTGAGATAATTGTGATGGCTCAATTGCTCCTCCAGTCCGTCTGGTTAATTCCCTGCTACTCACTTTTAGGCGCAGCCCTTTCTGCCCTTTGGTTTCCTGGCATCACTCGCCGCACGGGACCGCGCCCTGCGGGTTATGTCAATGCCATTATGACCTTTTTGTCGTTTGCTCATGCGGCGATCGCGCTGTCCGCAACCTGGAACCAACCTGCCCAACAGATCTTGATTCCCTGGCTGCAAGTAGCGGGGCTAAATTTAACCATTCCGATCGAAATTTCTTCGCTGACGGTTGGCGTAATTGTGGTCGTCACGGGGCTGAATTTTCTGGCGCAAATCTTCGCGATCGGATACATGGAACTGGATTGGGGCTGGGGACGGCTCTATTCACTCATGGCAGTGTTTGAAGCTGGAATGACCGCCCTTGCTCTCTGCAACTCCCTGTTCTTTAGCTACATCATTCTTGAAATTCTGACCCTCGGCACCTACTTAATTGTGGGCATTTGGTTTAACCAATCATTGGTGGTAACGGGGGCACGAGATGCCTTTCTCACTAAGCGAATGGGTGACTTATTTTTGCTGATGGGCGTGATTGCACTGCTGCCGATCGCCGGAACCTGGAACTATTCAGAATTGGCAGAATGGGCGAAAACAGCAGAGGTCGATCAAGGTGTGATTACCCTGATTGGATTGGCGTTGATCGCGGGTCCGATGGGCAAGTGCGCTCAGTTTCCCCTACACTTGTGGCTCGATGAAGCCATGGAAGGTCCCGTTCCTGCTTCAGTTTTGCGGAATTCTGTTGTGGTTGCCACAGGTGCCTGGGTGCTTGTCAAGCTGGAACCTGTACTCTCTCTATCGCCTGTGGTGCTGTCTACGATGATGGTGGTTGGGACAATTTCTGCGATCGGGGGTTCGCTGATCGCCCTCGCTCAAATTGATATCAAACGAGCTTTTTCTTATCTAGTGACTGCCTACATGGGCATTGTGTTTATCGCAATCAGTGCTCATCAAACTGAAGCCGCGTTGCTGATTGTGTTAACGCACGCATTGTCAATGGCGTTAATGATGATGAGTAGCGGTGCTGTCGTTTGGAATAGCATTACGCAAGATGTCACGCAATTAGGCGGGTTGTGGGCACGTCGTCCGGTGTCAGGCTCGGCGCTAGTCGTTGCCACATTAGGGCTGATTGCATTGCCGCCTTTTGGGAGTTTTTGGTCAATGCTAAAACTTGCCGATGGGCTGCAAGAATCTGGGCATCCCTGGCTAGTCGGTGTATTGCTGATCGTCAATGCGCTCACCGCCTTTGGACTGACTCGTGTATTTAGCCTCGTGTTTGGTGGCAAGCCTCAACAGATGTCAGAGCGATCGCCCGAAGTGCATTGGCCGATGGCGCTACCGATGATCATTTTGTCTGCGTTTACGCTGCATTTGCCGCTAATCTTGCAAGCGCTGTCGCTGCTGCCTGATTGGGCGAGTTTTAACAAAGGCACGGCGCTATTGTTAACTGGGTCAAGCCTTTTGGGGTGCAGTCTGAGCGCAGTGATTTACTTGGGCAACTATATTCAAAAGCCTGTGCAGTTCCCAATTAAAGCGTTGCAAGATTTAATTGCTTATGACTTCTATACGCCAACACTCTATCGCAATACCATTGTGTTTGGCGTTGCTGTAATTTCTCAACTGACTTCCTGGATTGATAAATATCTGGTTGATGGCGTGGTTAACTTGTTTGGTATAGCCACCATGTTTAGTGGTCAAAGTCTTAAATACAGCACGTCTGGACAATCGCAGTTTTATGCGTTGACGATTTTGGTTGGGGTGACTGTTTTAGGTGTCTTTTTATGCTGGTCTTCGCTCTCGCACATGGTGCTAGTGATGACTGCCAGCCTATTTCATCAGCAATTCATAGGCTAAAGGATCTCAATCACTATGCTGAGTGCATTAATTTGGTTGCCCCTAGTCGGAGCGGCATTGGTCGGGTTTTTTCCTGGTAACATTTCTGCTAGTCGGGCGCGAGTTGGCGCGATCGCGATCTCTGGCACCCTCCTGCTCTGGACGATCTATCTACTCACACAATTCAACCTCTCAATGCCGGGGCTACAGATGTCAGAATATCTGCCCTGGATTCCGACATTAGGACTGAACTATAGTTTGGGAGTTGATGGCTTGTCGCTGCCGTTAGTGGCATTGAGTAATCTGCTGACCTTTTTGGTGATTTTTAGCAGCGATCTACAGGCTCCTAAATCAACACCGCTCAAGCGTCCGCGATTGTTTTATTCTTTAGTGTTGCTAATCAGCGCTGGTATGGCAGGTGCATTACTCGCGCAAAACTTACTGTTGTTCTTCCTATTCTATGAAGTGGAGTTAATTCCGTTTTATTTGCTGATCTCAATTTGGGGCAGCGAGAAACGCGATTATGCGGCGATTAAGTTTTTGCTCTACACGGCGGTTTCTGGAATTCTGATTTTGGCGGCGTTCTTGGCGATCAATTGGCTGACTCATGCGTCTAGCTTTGACTATGACGCGATCGCCACTCAAGGGCTATCTCAACGCACGCAGTTAATCTTGCTGACGCTGATGATCGTCGGTTTTGGCATCAAAATTCCGCTCGTGCCGCTTCACACTTGGCTGCCGGATGCCTATGTTGAAGCCTCGACTCCGACTGCAATATTGTTAGGCGGCGTTTTAGCCAAGCTGGGCACCTACGGCTTAGTCAGATTTTGCCTGGGATTGTTTCCCGAAGCTTGGGCATTGGTTACGCCGGGATTGTCGATCGTCGCCGCAGTTAGCGTCGTGTATGGCGCACTCGCCGCGATCGCGCAAAAAGACATCAAGCGTATGGTCGCTTATAGCTCGATCGGGCACATGGGTTATGTGCTGTTGGGGACGATCGCGTTAACGCCTTTAGCTCTAGTGGGTGCTGTCTCTCAGATGGTCAGTCATGGTCTAATTTTGGCACTGTTGTTTTATCTCGTGGGCGTGATCGAGTCAAAGGTTGGCACTCGCGATTTAGATGTGCTTAACGGTTTGCTCAATCCGATTCGGGGGTTGCCGACGGTGAGCGCATTGCTGATTTTGGCAGGCATGGGAAGTGCCGGAATTCCTGGTATGGCGGGCTTTATCTCAGAGTTTTTGGTGTTTCAGGGTAGCTTTTCAGCGTTTCCCTTACCGACGCTGTTGTGTGTGGCTGGCACTGGGTTAACTGCCGTCTATTTTGTGATTTTGCTGAACCGGACTTGTTTTGGCAAGCTCGATACAAAGACCGCTTACTACCCCAAAGTTACCTTGTTGGAACAACTTCCAGCCCTTGCCCTCACGGGTCTGATTATCTGGCTCGGTGTGCAACCGACTTGGCTCGTGCGCTGGAGCGAATCGACGACAACGGCTTTGGTTGCAGCAACTCCGGTCTATGAGTCTCGGCAATTAGCGATGAAACCGATCGGGCATCTCAGTGATGCGGCATTGCTAAGTCCAAGTATAAATCGCTAAATTCGCCCTCACCCTAGCCCAGCCCTCTCCTGCGGGAGAGGGAACAAGACTTCTAGCTCCCATCTCCTGTGGGAGAGGGGTTGGGGGTGAGGGCAATCCGAGGTGCGATCGTCGAAGTTATTTTATTCACACTTTCTACCCTGTGAGAACATCCTATGAACGTGACCGCAACCCGCACCAAATTGCCGCCTTCACAGCATCTGTTTGCTGACATTATTCATCGCCTCGAAGCTGGGGGGACAATGTTGCCTGATACGCCCGAAAACTTGATGCAGATCATCGGGCTATATAAAGCGTATGCAGTACCGATGGATTTTTATTGGCGCGATTTGCTTTACATTGGTGAACAGGTTTTTCTCAATCCGTTCCCATTCTTCAAATACTTCATCTCAGATGAGTATATGGATCGCCACAACCATTATGCGGGTGACGACGCTGATCTGCGAATTTGGCGCGGGCAAGCCGATGCTCACCCCGAACTGCGAGAATTTATGGACAAAGGGGAACTGAAGATGAAGCTTCCCCGCTTGGCGCATCACCTCTGGCACGATCGCATCAACATGGAGTTTGCCGAAGAGTGTATGCGATCAATGCTCTGGCATCGCGGGATGTATGTGCCTGTTAACCAGTTCGATCCGTTTCTCGACAGTGATGAATATAAAGCAAATGCCGATCGTGCTATCAAGGCTTATTTCAAAGGCAATCCGGCAATGCTGGCGCTACACAAAGCCTTCCCTGAGTTGTTTTTAGAGCAGTGCCGTCAATCGTCTTATTACGCGAACTTGGGGCTGTTTTGGGAAGTCATGGCTCCGGTGTTTTTTGAGATGTCCGATTTGTATGATGAAGGCAAAATGACCAGCGTTCCTCAAGCAATGGATTTCTTGGTGAATGGGATTTTTGCGATCGCCGGACGACCCATTTATCACCACGTCTACATTCGAGGTGAGTGCTACGAAATCATTCCCAAATCTAAAGGCTTTACCTGGCTCTACGAGGCGGCACTGCCTTATGTCGAAGCGGTCTTTTATCGCACCTCTCCTTTTCGCGGTACTAAGTCTTATAACGCTCAAGCTGGACAGGTTCCTGTCGATCAAAAAGACTTTCACTTTGGTGTGCTGTATGCCGACAAGTTTCCGGTCGGAACGGCTGGCATTCCGCCCACGCTATTGGCACAAGATATGCTGCACTTCTTGCCTCAATATCTTGTGGATTATTATCGAGAGCATTGCCGAGGTGAAGACGATATGCTGATCCAGTTGATTATTAGCTTTCAGCGATCGATGTATTGCGTTACGTCTGCCGTGATTCAAGCGTTGCGCGGTGCGTTGCTCTATCCCTTAGATGACCCAAATCCGAATCATTTGAAGGCAAATCGCGCATTTTTTGAGTCACAGGTCGATCGATTCTTGCGCCCAGAAGCCCGGATCAAAGATATTCAGACTTCAGATTATCGTTAGGATTGTCAATTAAATACAGAAGTGGTTCGCTCCGATTGTAAACTTGGGAGAGCTACCTAAGTCCCCCAATTTTGGGGGACTTCAAGCCAAGATTTCCGGTTCAAAGTCCC
>JAYVFW010000388.1:0-3397 GCA_043772715.1 Phormidesmis sp.
CTTGGTTTTAGAAGCATTGGGTCAACGAGTGGGCTTGAGTGCCGAAACGCTCCGACGCACCCAAGTGGAACAGCGAATTCGTCGCCTTGCTCCTAGTCTGGCAACTGGTGACCTGCAAGTGCGGCTAGACGCTATCTGTGAGCTTGGAGAACTTGGCTCGGCTGCTAAAGCGGTGCTTCCGGCGTTGATTCGCGAGTTTCAGGCACACGATTGGCAGATTCGTCGTGAAGTTGCCAGAGCGATCGGGCAGATTGGTCCCGAAGCCCGCACCGCAATTCCCGCGCTGGTGGAGCGGTTACGAGATGACGATCGCCGCGTTAGTGGAGAAGCGATCGCGAGTTTGGGCAAATTAGGCGTTGGGGCAGTCCCGGCTTTAATCTCGGCTCTGGAAGCCAAACCTGCTCACATTCGCAGCACGGCGGCTTGGGTGCTTTCTAGCTTTAATCATTTTGCGCGATCAGCCGTTCCCGCATTGACCCAAGCCCTCAAAGATGAAGATTGGCAAGTGAGATGGGTGGCGGCATACGCTTTGGGCTGCATTGGGTCCGATGCTAAGTCTGCGATTCCTGCCCTGATCGAAGCGTTTAAGGGGGAATACGAATTAGTTAGCAAAGAAGCGAGTCGAACCCTGTGGCGGATTAGTGGGGAAGCGGAAACGATCGTGGCAGCTCTTGATGAAATGAATAATGGACGAGAAGACAATTAGAACGATCGCGAGGGGGCACGATATATCGTGCCCCTACAGACCTCGCGCCCTTTCTGTACGGGCATGGCACTGCCGTGCTCTCATGCGGTATGACTCCTGAATTTAGTACGCAGCAACTAGATTGCTAGCTGGAGCGATAGAATCATTAAGGACTATTTCATCGCGTCCTCAATGCCAAAGCGTGTCAGCAAATCTAACAGCCCCGACGTGAAGAATCTAAGTGACGACTTAGACTCGATCGCCCAACCCTCAAGCCCTGCGTCCCCGAATACGATTCGGGTGCGAGGGGCAAGACAGCATAATTTAAAAAACATTGACTTAGAGTTGCCCCGCGATCGTCTCATCGTCTTCACAGGCGTATCGGGTTCTGGCAAGTCATCGTTAGCGTTTGACACCATTTTTTCAGAGGGGCAACGGCGCTATGTTGAATCCCTAAGTGCCTATGCGCGGCAATTTTTGGGACAGGTGGATAAACCCGATGTCGATGCGATCGAAGGACTCAGCCCCGCGATTTCAATCGATCAAAAGTCCACGTCTCACAACCCGCGATCAACCGTCGGTACGGTTACCGAAATCTACGACTATTTGCGACTGCTTTACGGACGTGCCGGAGAGCCACACTGTCCCCACTGCGATCGCTCGATCAGACCGCAAACCGTTGATCAGATGGTTGATCGCGTGATGGAATTGCCCGATCGGACTCGATTTCAAGTGTTGGCTCCAGTGGTGCGCGGCAAAAAAGGCACCCATCGCAAAACGATTTCTAGCCTCAGCGCTGAAGGATTTGTGCGAGTGCGAGTCGATGGAGAAGTGCGAGAGTTAAGCGACTCGATCGAGCTAGACAAAAATCAACTGCACACAATCGAGATTGTGGTCGATCGGCTCGTCAAAAAAGAAGGCATCGAAGAACGCTTAGTCGATTCGTTAACCACCTGTCTAAAACACTCTAACGGCATCGCAATTATCGATTTGATGGCAGAAGACTCCGCCAAGCCTGTCAACAACGTCATTGACATTAATTCACAAAGCCTCAAAGCTGCTGAAAAGGGGGGCGCTTATCAACTCGATGAGCCAAAACCTGATGCTCAACCCAGCGAACTCGTCTTTTCAGAAAATTTTGCCTGTCCAGAACACGGCGCAGTTATGGAGGAGCTATCTCCGCGTCTGTTCTCGTTTAACTCCCCTTATGGCGCTTGTCCTAACTGTCACGGTTTGGGGAGTCATCGCAAGTTCTCGCCCGATCTGGTGATCCCGAATCCGAAATTGCCCGTATATGCGGCGATCGCGCCCTGGTCAGACAAAGACAACACCTATTATCTGTCGCTGATTTGCAGTGTGGCAGATGCCTTTAAGTTTGACATTCAGACCCCGTGGGAAAAACTCGCTCCTGAGCATCAGCACGTTTTGCTGCACGGCTCTAAAGACCCGATTTGGATCGAGGCAGACTCTCGCTATCGAGAAAGCAAAGGCTATAACCGCCGCTATGAAGGGGCGCTGCCACTGCTAGAACGGCAATATCAAGAAAGCTCTTCTGATCTCTATAAACAAAAGTTAGAACAATATTTGATCGATCAGCCTTGCGACGACTGTCAGGGCAAACGACTCAAGCCAGAAGCGATCGCCGTCCGACTCGGACAGTTTCGGATCACCGATCTGACGAGCGTTTCGATTCGTGACTGTCTGCATCGAGTCAACACTTTGAAGTTGACCGATCGTCAAGCTCAGATCGGCGATCTCGTGCTGCGAGAAATCAAGGCGCGACTGCAATTCTTGCTTGATGTGGGACTGGACTATTTGACCATCGATCGCACCGCCATGACCCTCTCAGGCGGCGAAGCGCAACGAATTCGTCTGGCTACTCAAATCGGCGCAGGGTTGACCGGAGTCCTCTACGTTCTAGACGAACCGAGTATCGGACTGCACCAGCGCGACAACACTCGTCTGCTCAACACGCTCACCAAACTGCGTGATCTGGGCAACACGCTAATCGTGGTCGAACACGACGAAGAAACGATTCGAGCGGCTGATTATTTGGTGGATATTGGTCCCGGTGCAGGCGTTCACGGCGGACGAATTGTCTCTCAGGGCGACTTAGAAACGCTGCTCAACACTGAAGAATCGTTGACGGGAGCCTATCTATCCAAACGGCAGTGCATTCACACTCCTGCCGATCGTCGCGAAGGAAACGGGCGATCGCTGAAAATTCGCAGTGCTGCCCGCAATAACTTAAAAGATATTGATGTCGATATCCCGCTAGGCAAGCTGGTTTCTATTACGGGGGTTTCGGGTTCTGGTAAATCGACGCTGATCAATGAGCTACTCTATCCCGCGATTCAGCATCACTTTGGGCAAAAAACTCCGCAGCCGAGAGAGATGCAGCCCGTCGAAGGGCTAAACGGACTCGATAAAGCGATCGTGATTGATCAGTCTCCGATCGGGCGCACTCCGCGCTCAAATCCTGCGACCTACACGGGCGTTTTTGACGTGATTCGAGATATTTTTACCGGGACGATCGAGGCAAAAGCCAGAGGCTATAAACCAGGGCAATTCTCGTTTAACGTCAAAGGCGGACGCTGTGAGGCGTGCAGTGGTCAAGGCGTGAATGTGATTGAGATGAATTTCTTGCCCGATGTCTATGTGCAGTGCGAAGTCTGCAAAGGCGCACGCTATAACCGAGACACCTTGCAGATC
>JAYVFW010000389.1:0-9891 GCA_043772715.1 Phormidesmis sp.
CGTTGCTGAATCAAAGAATGAATGACCCTCACCCCCAACCCCTCTCCCCAAGGAGAGGGGAGTTAGAAATCTTGTTCCCTCTCCTTGGGGAGAGGGCTAGGGTGAGGGCAGATTCATGGGTTCATACCCAGATTCAGCAACGCCGACTTTTACAGGTTATTTAATCCACGATCCTTAAACGACTCGATCGCTCAACAACTTGGGTAAATTTCAGGACGATCGTTCTGCTTTGTGGTCAGGTGCGATCGGTCGAAATGCCGCAACTGAGTCAATTGGTGCTAGACTTTCCAAGTCTTGAAATCAGTCATTGACTGGCATCAAATCACCCAGCAGAATGCGCTTCTATATTGAGGGTAAGCAGTTCTGGAACTATCGACCATTCAACCCTGTCACCCTATAACGTCCCCATCGGCGGCAAACCCCACACGTTAAGCTTAGTACAGACTACTACTTCATTTTGTCTAGGTTTTGATGTCGTTTTTAATGCTAGGAGCAAACATGAAATCATTGATTCGTTGGAGTGCTACGGTTGGTTTAGTCGGAACGACGATCGTCGGTTCTCTATTGGTAGCGGGGCTGCAAGCGCTGGCATTAACTCCAGAGCAGATTGTGCAAAAATTGCGCCCCGTGCCAATGTTTACGATCGCCAATGCTCAAGGTGCGCCTTTGGTGGCTTCTCCTCCTAATGGTCAAAAAGGTGCCCCCGTTGCCGGAGTCTTTGTCAGCCAGAGAGACGCTCAAGCGTTTTTAGAAACGCTGAAAAGCAAAAACCCTAATCTAGCGAAAGAAGTCAAAGTAGTGCCAGTGTCATTGGCAGAAGTCTATCAACTCATTCAATCAAACCAGGGCAAGCCCGATCAGTTAGATTTTGCCTACGTGCCGACCAAGCAGCAGTTAGCCTCGGCGGTCGCAGTGATGAAGGTATCAGATAAAAAGATCACTCAGTTTAATGGCACTCCGCTGTTTGTGGCGCGGGCTGGCAAAGAAAAGGGGTTTCTCACCATTCAGCAAGGCGATAAGTCGGTGATTCCGATGTTCTTTAACAAAGAAGAACTGCAATCGCTGCTCGATCGCTTCAAGCAACAGCAGCCCAATCTGGCTTCTACTATTGACATTCAAGTCTTTCCCTTAGAAGGCGTGGTCGAAGCGATGAAAAAGCAGAATGACCCCCAGCTCGATAAAATTGTGTTGATTCCGCCGAGAGAGTCGATCGAGTTTGTGCGATCGTTGGCACCGCAAGGCAAACCTCAAAACGCCCCAGCAGCGCAGCCCAAGAAATAGCGCTGTCTCACGGGTCATTCTCAAGAAGCAAAAACGATGACCTGTGATGTGACTGGATTAGACCTGTGGCAGTGGCGACAAGAAGCTCAAGCTTCTGCGATCGCCGCTGCCATTTTGCCGTCCGAAGTCGATTGGCTCTTGCAAGAAGTAACAGACCTCGATCGCTTATCGCTGCGGCTAGAATCTTTCAAACATCAACCTCGCATTACTTTAAAGATTCCATTTTCAGAGTTAAAACAACGCTGGCAACAGCGAATTGAGCAACGAGTTCCGATTCAATATTTAGCGGGTGCGACTCCCTGGCGAAACTTTATGCTCACCGTTTCTCCGGCGGTGTTGATTCCTCGTCCTGAAACTGAGCAGTTGATTGACTTAGCAGTAGCGGCGACCGTTGCAAATCCAGCCCTAAAAACGGGATATTGGGCAGACTTGGGCACTGGGAGCGGCGCGATCGCGATCGGTCTTGCCGAGGCGCTACCCCACACGATCGTTCATGCGGTGGATCAGAGTCGTGAGGCATTGGCGATCGCGCAACAAAATGCTCAAAAGTTGGGGTTTGGCGATCGCATTCAGTTCCATCAAGGTGACTGGCTAGAACCTCTAGAATTTCTCAAAGGCAATCTGAGTGGATTGGTGTCAAATCCGCCTTATATCCCCAGTCAGACGGTGCTAGAACTCCAGCCAGAAGTGACGAACCACGAGCCACACCTCGCGCTAGACGGTGGATCTGACGGGTTGGATTGCATTCGTCACCTCGTCGCTACGGCTCCTGAATATCTGCGATCAGGTGGCGTTTGGATGGTTGAAATGATGGCAGGTCAAGCGAATGCCGTGACTCAATTACTCAAAGATCACGGGAGTTATAGCGAGATTCAAATTCACCGAGATTTAGCAGGAGTTGAGCGATTTGCAACGGCGATCGTCACCCTAGTAGCCCCCTAGATCCCCCAATTCTGGAGGACTTTGAACGGGATCTAGTTCCCCCAGGATTGGGGCTAGGGGGCGCATTCACACTTTGATTCAGCAATGCTATTGAATCATTTCGGATAAACCCATTTCCATAACGGATGGCTAGACCCTTGCTCATGAATCTTCAGCACTTGCTTCTCTAATCGTTGGCGTTCTACTTTGGGCAACCCGACCAAAATGTTGCGGCTCTGCCAAACGAGAACGGCGATCGTCATTGCCACACAAAGCCCCAAACCCAATGCCGGAAGCGGCTGAAAGACCAGTGCCCAACGCACTGCCGCCCAGGTGAAGTAGTCCCGAAGCAGCGAAATAGGATAGCGCAAACTCCACAAGCTGACGCTTCCTACCGTCAGCCACAGCCCCAGCACGGTCAGCCATCTGCCATAGACCGTTAACTTATGGAGTCGCTGCACAACCGCCTGAAAATTTGGGTCTTTTTCAGCCGCGATCGTCAATTCTGACTCACCTGGATGCTCTCGATCGCTCATGGCTTGACGCTATTCACTGGCTCGGCTGACCCCGAAATTGCGTTCCCAGTCCGTTCTCGCCAAAGCGCCAGCAAAGTGCTAGCGATAAAAATGCTGGAATAAGCCCCCATTGTGAAGCCGATAATCAGTGCTAGAGCAAAGGTTTTTAGCGTTTCTCCGCCAAAAAAGAAGAGGGAAAATAGCGTTAGCAAAACGGTCAGCGTGGTGTTGATCGATCGCGTCAAGGTTTGATTCACCGCATCGTCTACGATATCGTTAATGTGGCGACCAGGATTCAGGGCGATCGTTTCTCGCACTCGGTCATAAATCACCACCGTATCGTTGACCGAGAATCCGACGATCGTCAACAGTGCCACGATAAATAAACTGTCTACCTCCATATTGAAGATCAACCCAAAAATGGAAAACATACCTACAGTGATTAAAACATCGTGTAAGAGCGCGACGATCGCAAACGCCGCATAGTCAAGCTGAAACCGAAAACTGAGATAGATCGCGATACCCGCAAACGAGACAATCAGCGCCAATAAACCAGATGAGAAAAGCTGCTTTCCTAGCGTTGGCCCGACGGTATCAATCTGAGTGGTTTTGGGATTAAATTTGCCGACTTTTTCAGATAGAGCGGCTTGCAGCTTCGATCGCTGATCAACATCTAAAGTCACTGTGCGGATCGAAACGGCTCGCTGCTCTGATCCTACAATTTGAACGCTGCTGCCGCCCAAACCTTGAGCTTCGAGTACGGCTCGCACTGCGTCTAAATTGATCGGCTTGTCGCAATTATTAGGCTGAGTGCAATCGAGTTCGATTTGCAGACGAGTGCCGCCCACAAAATCTAAACTCGGACGCAGCGGCGCACCAATCTGTTTCCAGGAAATCACCATCGCAATGATGCCCGCAATAATAATCGTCGAAGAAATCGTCCACCAAATCGCCCGTTGACGAATCACTTGCAGTTTCATGACGCGACCTCCGAAGTTTTTGCGGGTAGGTTGGGGCAAAACAGTTCTGGTTTGCGAAGTCTTGGAACGCCTAAAGACGCTAGCAGTAAAGTGCGGCTACAGGTTAGAGCCGTAAACATACTGATCACCACACCCAGCGCCAGCGTCAGGGCAAATCCTCTCACCAATCCTGCACCGAGCCAAAACAGCGCCCCACACGCGATTAAGGTCGTGACGTTGCTGTCAAGAATGCTAGAGAAGGCGCGGAAAAAGCCAGCTTCGACCGATCGATACAGCGTTTTTCCAGCCCGCAGTTCTTCACGGGTGCGTTCAAAAATTAGCACGTTAGCATCGACCGCCATGCCGATGCTGAGAATGAATCCGGCAATTCCCGGTAGGGTGAGCGTCACCCCTAACAAGTTGAAGGCAGCAAAGGTAATCAGCGAATAGATGATTAGGGCGATCGAGGCAATCGCCCCCGGCAATCGATAATAAATCACCATAAACAACAGCACTAACATCAAACCGCCAATGCCCGCGTAAATGCTGCGTTGAATGCTGTCTCGCCCCAATGTGGCTCCAATGGTGCGGTTTTCAACGATCTCGACGGGCACGGGCAGCGCCCCACCGCGAAGCTGCACGGCAAGATCATTGGCTTCCTCGGCGGTAAATCGCCCTGTGATGGTTGCGCCGCCACCTGTGATGCCCGTCTGAGCAAATTCTACGCCCACATTAGGCGCGCTAATCAGCCCGTTATCGAGAAAAATTCCTAAACTGCGTCCGGTGCCTGCTAGATTTTTGGTCAGCGTGGCAAATTTCTCGCCGCCTTCTTGATCAAACCGGATTGCCACACTCCAGCCATTTGAGTTTGGCGACGTTTCGGGAAAGGCATCTTTGAGATTTTTACCCGTGATGCCCGACGACTCAAACAGCGTGCCAATCTTCTGATCGGTGGCTTTGAGTTTGGCTTGGTTAGCGGCGATCGCCGCCTGATCGCCTGCTTTTCTCAATTCAGCTTGTTTGGCAACCAATTCTTGACGATATTGCTGCTCGATTCCTAGCCCCGCCTCAGTTCCAAGCTTTTGGGCTTTAAATTCAAGTTGAGCCGTGCCGCCGAGAACCCGCTCGGCTTGTTGCGGGTCACTGACTCCGGGCAACTGCACCAAGATCTGGTCGTCACCCACCGTTTGCACAACAGGCTCAGACACGCCCAAGCCATTAATTCGTCCTTCAATGACGCGCTGCACGGCTTCGAGTTCACGCGAGGTAATTTTCTTAATTTCTGCGGTGGGCTTCACCTGAATCGTTAACTGTGAACCTCCTTGCAAATCCAATCCTAACCGCACTGGCACCTTGACGATCACGAAAATCGCGACGGCAACCAAAGCCAGGATAAACAGTAGTAATGAACGCTGCCTTGCCATACTGAAACCTGTTGTGACAAACGTTATGATAACGCTTTGTCAACACCCTCGTGCAGGTCAGTGACGATCGTCCTTTCTGATCACCTGCGAAGGAAGCAGCAAGCCTTCTAGAATAGAGACAGAACTCGTTAAGAAATGTAAGGTTTTTCATGGCTGATCAGTTAATCAGAGCAACTGCGGCTGACGGAGGCATCCGAGCTGTGGGAGTAATCACGACTCGTCTCACCGAAGAGGCGCGACAACGGCACAAGCTTTCCTATGTTGCAACGGCGGCACTGGGTCGCACGATGGCAGGCGGGCTGCTGTTAGCGTCGAGCATGAAGCGGGCAGAATCACGGGTGAATATTCGGGTGCGGGGCGACGGCCCGTTAGGCGGGGTTTTGGCAGACGCGGGGGTAGATGGCACGGTGCGCGGCTATGTCGATCGCCCAGAAATCGAGTTGCCGCCCAACGCTAAGGGCAAACTTGATGTCGGTGGCGCGATCGGGCAAGACGGCTATGTCTACGTCGTGCGAGATGTGGGCTATGGCTATCCTTACTCCAGCACTGTGGAATTGGTGTCGGGTGAAATTGGCGACGATCTCACCAATTATTTAGTGAATTCTGAGCAAACGCCATCTGCCCTGGTGCTGGGCGTATTTGTCGGGTCAAATGGCGTAACGGCGGCAGGCGGCATCTTAATTCAGGTGATGCCAAAGGCGGCGATCGACGATGAGCTAGTTGCCTTACTCGAATCTCGAATCGAATCTCTACAGGGGTTTACGCCTCTGCTGCAAGCGGGTAAAACCCTGCCGATAATCTTTGAAGATTTGTTAGGAGACTTGGGATTAGAGATTCTGCCCGAAACGCAGATGGTGCGGTTTCACTGTGGATGCTCAGTCGATCGTGTGTTAGGAGCCTTAAAACTTTTAGGCGAAGCAGAACTGCAAGACATGATCGAAAAAGACGAAGGAGCGGAAGCAATCTGTCATTTCTGCGGCGAAGTCTATAAAGCCGATCGCGATCAGTTGACTCAGCTAATCGGCGAACTGAAGACCGATACTGGAGGTTAGACAGTCGCAGAAGATTGGGAGGGCGTGGCAGTGATGTCGTGCCCTTCGTCAAACGCTATTCGTGACTTCCAGAACACATTATCGATCGCAGTCTCTCAAGCCGAACTTTCCGGTTCAAAGTCTCTCAGAAGTTTAATCTTTTACAACGTAGCGATCGAGATCTCGAATCTGCGGGTCAGAAAACTGCGTCAAAATCTTCCACAGCACCGTGTAGCTGCCATCAGCGCGACGACTGACCGGGCGGAAGGCAAACAACAAATCACTGCTAGGTGTCTTTAACAAGTCTCTGAGAGATGAGCGTTCAGTCGGCAGAAGTGTTCGTCCTGATGTGATGATTTCAGGAACTTTAAACTGGATCGATCGCACTAGATAAGTTCGATTTATGGCTGCGGTTGCCCGACTCAGCACAGGTTGGCTCAGATTCAAATGGTCAACCTTGCCAGTCATAAAGCGACGACGATCGGCTTGAATGGCTTCTAATTCTAAAGGCGGACGATAGTTATAGAAAAATTGCAGCGCTTCTGACAAGCTAGAAACCTTCTTAGACGAAGGCGGAAGCAGGGCTTCGAGTGCCACATCTCCCAAATCGGTCATAAACCCATAGTCTAAGTCGGTCTGCACAATTTGAAAGCGATCGCCCTCAATCCGAATCGCTAAACGAGGAGATAAGCCCTGCGATCGCGGCATCAAAATCGCCAGAGGAAACGGGTCTGCCGCAGGGGGAGCGAGTCGATTTTCTAGGGTATTAGAAGCGCGATCGGCTTCAGAGGAGAATAGACGCGCAATTCCAGTGTTGGGCTGGGACAAGAAGGACGTATAAGGCTGAGGTTCTTGAGGATATAAACCACTAGAAGTCCGATCGTGCAACCCTTGCACCGGAACCGTAAACCGAACCGCTACCGGAAAAGCCGACTGAACTTGCAGTAAATGACTTCTGCTCGACTGCACGATCGCCAAAATATCTTCGGGTGGCTGAATGGCAGGCGCGATCGCAGTTGGAAGATTCTCAACCGGACTTTTTGCCACGAAATGGGGTGTCTCTGCTACCATGCCCACTCGCCGATCGAGCCGCGCTCTCAAGGGTGCTAACTCACGAGCAGAGGTATACAACGCACAATAAACCTGAGCTTCTTCTAAGCTGACGGCATCGGTTCCGGCAACGCTTCCAGCTTGGGTCTTAGCGGGATTTGAAGCACATAGAATTTCTGGCGCAGGATAACTGCTCTTGAGAAAGCGATCGACCGCAGAAGTCTGTAAAAATATTTGCCCCTGCGCCGCCCGAAGTCGATTGCCATCAGAACTAGAGAGCGATCGCTCAATGCGATTTAACAGCACTAAATGATTTTCAGCGAGTCGCTGTGCTTCAAGCCAATAATCGCGACCCGGATCGATCGCAGGAGCCGTAGAACTGGTGCTGGCTGACGCGATCGATTGCCCCACCAGGGAACCAAAGCAAGATGCTATCAATACAAACAAAAAGAGGCGGGGCATTTTGATGAACCCTTTAATCACAACCATAGGAAAGACGTTTGAATGATTTGATTCTCAGGCGAGAGAAATTTTAGCCGATTAAAAAACTTACTATTCAACAGATTTTTTGGCGGTAAACTGGTTAAATCGAAACCATAAGTTGATTTCTCATCCGCATTACATATGAGTCAAGATAGAAGCCAGGTTTGCTCAGTCTGTGGCGTTAAAATCCTCAAAATGGTTGGAGGAGATCGGGTGATTTTTGCCACCGGAGCGCACTCAACGCGAGCGATCTTGTGGACGCGGGTCTGCCAACATACTCAAAAATCAGGCTGCATCAATCAAAATCAGAATACCACCGGATGAATTTAACCCAGTGATCGCGATCAACCCCACCGCAGATTCTTCACACGTTGAACTCTAGGCAGAAAAGCGATCGACCTTGCCAGCCCAGAAGGAAGCGCGTTCAGCTACATATACCTATGCGTTTTTTAAGCTCGACTTGCTGCTAGGCATGGTAGGAGAGGTGTCAAGTCGTGTAGAGGACAACGATCGTATCTAAAATGGAGAGGTCGAGCGAGGATAGGGCTATGATTGCTGAACTTAATCAATCTCGCGTTTCGCCTCAAGAATATCTAGATTGGGAGCCGCTGCAAACTCTTCGTTACGAGTATGTCGATGGCGAAATTTACGCAATGACAGGGGGAACGCTGCCCCATAGCGAGATTGCGGGAAACCTGATTGCGCTGCTGAAGCCCCACTTGCGTGGCAGTGGTTGCCGTGTGCTTGGCTCTGATGGCAAAATCGGCGTGACTGACAACGGGCCTTTCCTCTATCCTGATGTGAGTGTTACTTGCGATCGCCGCGATCGGGGTGCACTTAAATTTGCCCGTCATCCTCAATTAGTCGCTGAGGTTCTTTCTCCCAGCACTGAAGCCTATGACCGGGGCGAAAAGTTTGCTCTCTATCGGCGGCTCGAAAGTCTTAAAGAATATGTTCTCATCAGTTCTGAAGCAATAAATGTAGATGTTTTCCGACTGAATGAGAAACATAGATGGGAATTGATTCCCTGTGGTGAAGGTGAGGAGATTCAACTTCTAAGCGTTAATCTTAGTTTCAGGGTTGAGCAACTCTATGAAGATATTGAATTCATCACTAAAACTATAAGTGAGGGATTTGAGTAACGTCGCCTCTCCCGATCGCTTAATTGAGCTAACTTAGGCAACCTCATTTTTTGTCTGTTTGACATCCATTAGTGCTTGAAACCGTTCGTTATGTCGGAGGCGATCGAAATCTGGGTTGTGTTTTGCCTCTGACCGACATCGACGAGGAGCGTGTTTAAACGCCTGTTGTAGGGCTTCGATCGCTAATTCATCATGACCCTGTAGGGCATAGCAACAGGCTTTCCCATAATGACCGTATTCATCCTCTTTCAAGTTTAGGGCTTGTTCACAAAGAGCTAATGCTTCTTCGTAGCGCTCTGCACGAGCCAAAACAATTCCTTGATTTGCCAGATGAGGAGACTTCTTTTTGTCGAGATCTCTTGCTTTACTAAGGTTATCAATAGCCTCCTCATACCTGTTTAGAAAGCTCAAGCATAAACCTCTTGAACCCCAGACATCAGCATTGCCTTGTGTAATTTGTAGTGCTTTTTCATGGCTAGAAAGTGCTTCCTCATATCGTTCTAACTTTCCTAGCGCATCGCCCTTGTTACTCCAGGCTCGATAGTAATCAGGTTTAAGCTCAATCGCTTTGTCATAGCTAGTAAGTGCTTCCTCGTATCGTTCTAGTTCTCCTAGCGCATTACCATGATTATTCCAAGCTTCATAGTAATCAGGTTTAAGCTCAATCGCCTTGTCATAGCTAGAAAGTGCTTCCTCGTATCGTTCTAGTTTTCCTAGCGCATTACCCCGATTATTCCAGACTCCATAGTCGTCAGATTTAAGCTCGATCGCTTTGTCATAGCTAGTAAGTGCTTCTTCATGGCGTTCTAGCTGCATTAGCGCATTACCCCGGTTGTTCCAGGATTCATAACTATCAGGTTTAAGCTCGGTCGCTTTGTCATAGTTAGTAAGTGCTTCTTGAGATAGATCTAGGCTGTTAAAAGCATTTCCAATATCAAAGAAGAGATCACTGCTAAATTCTAAATAAGCCGCAGTAGCGATTTTCTCGGCTTCTTCTCTTGCCTGATTAATTAAGGTAAGTCGTTGGCTAGGCTGACATCTCAATGCCTTGCCCATTAACCCTACATATCTTGCCAACCCAGTTA
>JAYVFW010000390.1:0-31949 GCA_043772715.1 Phormidesmis sp.
GTCTCGCCAAATGTGAACCTGATCAGAAATCACAACGGGCGTTCCGGCTGCCATCGCTTCGGCAACGGCGATGCCAAAGTTTTCATAGTAAGACGGCAACACAAATAAATCGGCTTGCTGGAGTAAAGCGGTTTTCTCGCCGCCAGAGATGAATCCAGTTAGGGTGCTGCGATCGCCCAATTCAGACGCTTGAATCTGACCCCGAATCTTTGCCTCATAAGCTGGATCTTGGGGATTTGCTCCCGCTAATACAAACTGGAAGTCTTGACCTTCGGCTACAAGCTGTTCTAATGCCGGGATCAGCAAATCTAATCCTTTTTTAGGATCGATGCGCGACAGAAAAAGCACGAGGGGACGGGTTTCTGGAATGTTGTATTGATCTCGAAAAGCGCGATCGACAGGTTCGGGAAGGGTTACGCCCAAAGGGATGACCAGATCTTGGGTTGAGGTGCCGAAGCGATCGGAGATTTTAGCTTCTTGATCGCTGGTGAAGTGAATGGCGGCGGCTCCGGCTAAATTGGAGCGTTCTAGCAGGGCGGCGTAAAGCATTTTAAGGCGATGTTTTTTCTGCAAATCGGCAGGGTCAAGGGTGCCTAGCGGACGCAGGATATAGGGCAATTTTTTTTGTCTGGATACGATCGCGGCTGCCGTACTCACGGGCGAAAACAGCGCGTGGATATGCACCAAATCATAGTCGTGGCTGTGGTCTGCCAACCATCGCAGCAGGTTGAGCGAAAACTTATAGCGACGAAACGGCGCACAGCGAAAATAATAAATCTCATAGCCGTTTTGCCGAACCGGAGATCCTAACGGCACGTCTAAAGGCGTTTGTCCTGTGTCGCCGTTGGAGTCAGTCGTGAGTATGGTCACTTCTACGCCAGCCGCTGCCAGCGCGGAGGATAGCCCCATCACCATTTGACTGGGACCGCCGTAAATCAGGGAGATCGAGGGGACGATTTGCAGGATTCGCACAGAGAAGGATTTAGGTAGTTTGCAGATCGCGATAGAAGTTCAGCAGTTCTTGAGCGAGGGCGCGATTGGTGTAATGGGCGATCGCGCGCTGATAGCCACGCTGACCAATTTCTCTGGCATAGTCGGGCTGGTCGATGAGCTGAGTCAGCCGATCGCTCAAAGCCTCTACGTTTCCTTCTGGAAAGACCAGCCCCGCATCGCCAATCACATTCGGAATCTCGCCCGAATCAGAGCCGATCACGGGCACCTGACACGCCATTGCTTCGATCAAAACGTGTCCAAATTGCTCTTTCCAGCCGGATGAGGTGAGAGTTTTGAATTGGGGAGCCGTTTCAGAGGGCAACACGAGCGCATTCATCACGTTGATATAGCGAAACACGTCAGCGTGAGGGACGCTTTCGACCCAGATTAAGCGATCGCCAACTCCCCATTGATTGACCTGTTCGAGCAGCGTTTCTTTTAGCGCTCCGCGTCCTAGTAAAAGTAGTTTCCAGGGACGATCGGGGAGGTTCGCTAATGCTTTCATTAAGGTCAGCAAGCCTTTCTCTTCGACAAATCGCCCCACAAATCCCACGACAAAATCAGCGGGTGTGATTCCCAGTTGAGCAGCGAGTTCGGGCTGAAATTGGGGACGAAACAGATGCTCATCTACGCCTAGTTGGGGCATCACCTGCATGGCTTTTTGATAGCCACGTTGACGTAAAACCTCCGCACCATCTTGATTGCCGACGACCACACCATCAGTGTGACGAAGGTTATAGGCTTCTAGCTGTGAAACGGGAAACTTCAGCGTGTACGGGAGATTCCACCACGTAAAAAATAAGTTTTTTGCCTTCAGAGTGAGGAGACGATTGAGCGTGATCATCTGAGCATAAGCCAGTGATTTTGCCCCTTGCTCAACTTGAATAATATCCGGTCGAAAGTTTTGCATTAAAGCAATCAGGTCAGCCCCAAACGTCAGCAGTCCTTGATTGTTTTGGCTAAAGTTGGAGATCGGCACTACACGAAAAGAGCCTTCTTGCCGAAAGCGAGTCTTAACCGCGTCTTTCATCACACCCCCCGGCTTCCAGCGTTTAGGAACCACGATCGTCACTTCAATTCCCGGTTCTAAATTCGCTAAAACTCGCAGCTTTTCACAGTTTAAATCGACGATATAAGAATGGCTGGCAACCAAAATTTTCATCAGGTTACCTCAGAGGATTTGTGGCTGTAAATTTGACTGTTGGGCGATCGCACTACTGTCTTTAAAGCGGACAAGAATCCCAGCAGATAAAAGCCAAAACGGGTGATCACTTTAATCGGTGAGCCGCTTTTGTGACAGGGTGGACGACCCAGAACGTGACAGTCAAATAGCCGCAAGAAAAACTGTGAAGCTTGCCAGAACGTGAGGTTTTTAAACCCCATCAAAAAATGATTGTGATAGAACGTGATTTGATATTTGAGCGATCGCGTGCTGATGTCGTGACAGCCCCCCGTTTCTTCACCCAAATGAATCAGATGCGCTTCTGGGTCATACCAAATCATCAACCCCGTCTTGCGAATCCGCAGGCAAAAATCTGATTCTTCTCGCACGGCGCTACCCTGAAATCGTTCGTCAAACCAAACGTCATGCTGCTCAAAAATGTCGCGCCGAAAGGACATATTGCAGCCTCGTGCGCTCAACACCTGCTGCGGCTTAACCGTGTGAACGAGATTGATGTGATACCACGCGACTCCAGGATTCATCGCTTCCGGGGGCAGATCTTGAATCTCTAAACCTGACTCAAAATCGGCTAACTTCATGCGATCGAACACCCGCCCCGCGACTGCCCCAATCTCTGGTCTGTCGAGATAATTTTTGGCATGAGCGGTTAAAAACGTGGATTCTAACTGCACATCATCATCTAAAAACAGCAGAATCTCGCCGTGCGATCGCCGGACTGCATAGTTTCTCGCCCCCGGCAAACTTGCCCAGTCAACCCGAAACAGCCGAATTTTGCCAGAATCTGCCAACTCATCTAAAAACTTCTGAATCTCTGGCTGGTGTTCTCGCGTTTGATCCACAACCAAGACTTCAAAGTTAGAATAATCCTGCTTTAAAACGTCCAGCAGCGTCTCTTGAAGTGGTTCTTCGCGCCCATAAGTCGGGATGATCACAGAAATTAGGGGGCAAGTCATCGAACAAAGGTAAAAGAGTTCTAGTTCAGTATTCCCACACGTAGGGACATGGCACCGCCGTGTTCATTGGCTTTAGGCACCGTTAGGGATCAGGAACGATCGCCCGTCGAGTTTTCTTTCTAGAGGTTGCGTCAACGATCGCAGTCGGTTCTTGCCGATCCAACACAGGCAGCTTCAAAATCACTCCAGCAAAAAACCAGTAATAAACGGCAACCGGATCGACATCTAAAGGATAGTAGTAAGTGTTGTAGCTGATCACGAGCACAAACGTCCAAAAGGCTGCCCCATAACCTCGCAGGCTTTTGTCACGCACTGATCGATAAGCTTTGAACGTTGCCACCGTCAACGTCGTCACTAGGGCCAAAAATAAAAACGCGCCGATCGGTCCAATCTCAAACATTAGCTTGGGATAGTAAGTCTCAATCAATGCCGTCTGCCCCAACCCACGGGCAGAATTGGTCGCCCGTCCTAGCCCTCTGCCTAAAAAGCTTGACTTGCCATCATCTGAAAAGTCAGCAAATTGACCCGCAATAAAGTCAGTCGGTGGCGAAGCGTTCCAGCGTTCGACAGCACTATTCCAACGCTGTTCGACGATCGCTGGGTTCGACACCATCACTCCGCCAATGATTAGACCCAATACCAGTCCGATTGGCACAAATCGCTTTAAGTTGACGACTTGACCTGTGGTGATCAGCAAAATCACAATCACGATTGGCACCAGCAACAGCGCAATTCTTTGACCTGAAACTACTGCTAACACTAGCGTTGCTGCCATTGAACCTAAGCCAACTCCGCGCCACAAAAAAGACGGGTCCATAAAGGCAACTGAAAAACTAAAAAAGGCACTAGAGATCAAAAACCAGCCCCATTGCCAGGGTGCAACAAACGTGCCAGGTAGCCGAATCACGCCTTGTTCTTCGTTGTAGAGCAGCGACCCTCCAACAAAGCATCGCGCTTCTAGGGAGGCTTTAAACAAGGCCGCCCCTTCGCCCACCGTGCCCTGACACCTACCAGTTTTGAGCAGCATATATTGAATAAATGTCAGACCGCAGCAGATCAAAATAATCACGGCGGTGATTCGCATCAGCCGATATAAATCTGCTTTTTTTCGTAACAGATAATAAGCGCAAGGAATCAGAGGCACATATCCCAGCAGAACTTTGATGCCCAAGATACCCATAAAAATTGGTTTCTCAGACCCATTGCCCGCAAATTGCTGGGAGCTATTCACAAACAGCAGCACCAAAATGCAATAAGCCAAAAAGATGCCTAAGGCAGGCTTTAAAGCTTTGGGCATTAAAAACGGCTGCTTATGCAGCTTGCAATACTGAATCACCGCAATCAGGGCGGGAATATAAAACCCGTCTTTGGCAAGCTGAAATAGGGGATTGTTGCCGCCGATCGCGTACGTAACCGTGCCACTAAACGGCATATAGATCAAAAAAGCGTAGAGGGCTTGCCAGGGATATTTAAATGAAAACATCAGAATAAAGATGGCAATCCCGCCTCCAACTCCGCCTTTAATGCCGCCGACGATCGCCATCAGTAGCCCTGCCGCGATCGCCACGATCGCCGCCATAGACAAAAAGCTGATCAATTCTTTGCGAGTCTGAGCCGCTTTGCGTTTAGCCACTAATTTCTCTTTAAGACTTAGAGTGGGTGCGGATGCGGATGGCGATGACTTTAAAGTGCGCTTGGGCATGAAAGCAAAATTAGAGGACGGCAATTCAGTCTGAAAAATTCATAGCGCGTGTTGCAAACCGTCTACGCGATCTCACTGGTCGGTTAGCTGCACAAAATTCGCACCCCAATCCTAGCTCAGAGAGTTCATAATATCGTGTCCGAAAAACCTCGTAAGCTTGACCGTCCTTTTATAAATTTGTCACCCTCAGATCAGGATATTTACGGTCATTCTCAGGGGTTAATCATCGACATCCACCGATCAGCAGGGGTGACGTAAGGCAGAATTTCTCTTAAAGTAGTTTTGTTAAACGCAATGGTGCATTTAATGTTTTGTTAACGCTCTAGCCAGATGCGATCGTTAAACCTTTGGTGCGATCGCGGGTAAGTGGGTTTTAGAATCAGGTCAGTGTGCAGGCTGCCTCCTAAAACCCCAAGTTTAATTTGCTCTCTGCTCGATCGCCTTATGAGAAATGACTTATCTCGCGCGCTTTTGTCTGTGCCATTAGGAGCGCTAGAGGTGCCTTCTGTGCCCGATCCATCGCTGATGACGCGATCGGTCTACTTTTCGCTGGTCGTGCCTACCTACAACGAGGGCAAAAACATTCGGCAGATCGTTGAAATTCTCAGCCGATTGTTAGATCAGGCATTGCCAAACGACTACGAATTGATTGTGGTCGATGATGACAGCCCCGATCGCACCTGGGAACTCGCCCAGCAGCTCATGTCAGACTATCCCCAATTGCGGGTGATGCGTCGCCAGACCGAGCGAGGTTTGTCAACCGCCGTGATTCGGGGATGGCAAGCAGCGACCGGACAAGTCCTAGGCGTGATTGATGGCGATTTGCAGCACCCGCCAGAGGTGTTGATTCAACTTTTGCAGACGATCGAGCAAGGTGCAGACCTAGCGGTTGGCAGCCGTCACATAGAAGGAGGCGGCACTAGCGATTGGGGATTTGTGCGGCGGGTGCTTTCGCGAGGTGCCCAGCTTTTGGGATTGATTATTTTGCCCCAGGTGGTTGGGCGCGTCTCTGACCCTATGAGCGGCTATTTTATGGTGCGTCGTGCCGCGATCGCCGAGTGTCTAATGCAACCCTTTGGCTACAAAATTCTGATCGAAGTCTTGGGGCGGGGCAACGTTCGCGAGGTGGCGGAAGTTGGCTATGTGTTTCAAGAGCGACAAGAAGGCGAAAGTAAAGTCACCTGGCGGCAGTATGTAGAATATTTGCTGCACCTGGCAAAGCTGCGATCGCGCGGTCGCATCAGCCGACTTAAAGAAAAGTTTCCGATCACTCGCTTTCTCAGATTTGGCTTGGTTGGGTTTAGCGGCGTGTTTGTAGATATGGCAGTGTTTTATCTGCTGCAATCACAAGGGTTACCGATCGCTCGCAGCACGGCTTTGTCTGCTGAAGTGGCAGTGATCAATAACTTTCTCTGGAATGACTTGTGGACGTTTAGAGATGTTTCTAGAAGACAACCTGCAAAACGTCAACGCCTCAAGCGGTTTTTAAAGTTCAATATTGTTTGCCTTGCAGGAATCATTCTGCAAATGCTGCTGGTGAGTTTGCTGCACGATGCTTTTGGCTTTAACAAGTTTGCGGCGAAGCTGGTTGCGATCGCGATCGTCACCTTCTGGAATTTTTGGATCAACTTAAAACTCAGTTGGCGCGTCACTGATTTGAAATAGGATTTCCATCCGTTACCTTGAGAGGCTTAGTTGGCATTGCTTTATACAAACAGCAACGCCAATCTAAGTTTCATAGCTTCGAGATAAAAACGCTAAAGCTCGTCTTGATCGATTTCGATTCGTTTAGCTGGAGGTAGCTCGATGGTCGATCGCGTATTTGTATCTTTGTCCGCTTCTTTAAGCGAATCAGTGGCTTGCTTGAGTAAGTCTCTTAACAAACCCCGCACCTGCCGCTCTTTTTTGGCTAAAGCACTGCCTGCTTCGCCGAGCTTGCTTTCTAGCTCATTGACTTTTTGATCTGCCTGCTCTTTGGCGACTTCTGCTTTGGGGCGAGCTTGCTGATACCAAGTCTTGGCATCTTCTAGGTGGTCTTGAGCGCGATCGTAATAAAACTCCCTGCGAGCCGCTAAATTTGCCCTCAAGATGGCCGCCTGCGTCTGAAGTTGAGCGTAGCGTTTTTTGAGCAAACTCACCTCCTCACTGTTGCGGATGGTTTCGATCGTTTGATCGATGTGCTCTCTGACTTCGGCTGACATCCCTTGGCTCGCCTCTTTCAGCCCCTCTAGACCTTCTTCGACATCTTGATCGAGCTGGTCTTCTTCTTGATCTAGTTGAGCCTGAAGTCGCTTGACCTCTGCCTCAGTTTCTGCAATCTTGATTTGCTGCGATCGGCTAATGCCATCAATCACACCCTCAACCGAAGCGGTCACTTCTTCTTTAAAGTGTTCGCTGCTTTCTTGAACGCCTGAGATTGCCGAAGTGAAAGCATCTTTGACCAGCGATCGTAGCTCGCTAGAACCCGTTTTTAGCTCTGACGCAACTTGAGAAACCGCAGCCTGAACGATTTCACGAATTCGCTCAGTGCGGAGTTGTCCGACTTCTTTGACTTGCTTTAAGTCTGTCGAAATTTTTTCTTTAACAGGATTAGACATGGTTAACTCCAATAAAATTACAGGTGTATCAATTCAGGCAATGGCTAACCGGATCTCTATTTCTTCTCTAATATTTAGTTTGATAGAAATCGTTAAAATTCACCTCTCCCTTTAGGTCAAAAAAGAGGTCAATAAAAAACGGTTCCCAACTAATCGTTTGAGAACCGTTTAAGACGTAAGAACCGTGAAAGATACAGATTCACGTAGGGGCATGGCACTGCCGTGCCCACTAACATGATTTAATTCACGATTCCAAGTGGCGTTGAAATCAACAGAATTCGCTAAGAAAAAGTAGATTTGCCTAAATCACAAACTGCTTTGAACTAGAACTGAATACCGACTCCAGCTTGCACACTGAGCGAACCTGCACCACTTCCTTTATAAGCGTTGATGCCATATTTTGCATCACTATAAACAACAACTCCTTTCGCAACTTGAGATTCTACGCCAGCAGTCAACACAGCTGAATCTTTGTTACCGATTTGAGAAGTGCGATCGTGGTTTTGCACAAAGGAGAATCCAGGCCCAGCATAAAGGTTTGTTTTGCTGTTTAATGGCAGGTCATAAGTCAAGCTAGGAATCACAGCGCTGTTGTCACCTGTGAACAAAACAGACCCTCGGACAGAAACGGGTACATTACCAGGGGCTGCAAAACGACCTTGAATGTTACCACCTGTTACGGCATTATCGTTACCGCGACCACCATTGGTTGTGCCTACGGCAACCCCTGCCCCAACATAGCTTCCAGTGAAGCGAACGGGTTGTGCAGAAGCGGAGCCTGCGCCCAAAAAGGCAGGAGCCAGAATGAGAGCAGAAAGAGCAGAAAGAGTTGAGATGGTTTTAAGAGAGAGTTTCATTTTCGGTTCTCTGAGTACTTGAGCTTTTGCGTTTCTCTTACTTTTAAAGTCGTAAGAAGAGAGTGAGTTGTTCCTGAAAGTTTTAGTAGTTTCTACGAGTTAAAAGCTCATTAAATCAGTCTTAAAGCTTTGTCTTTATGAGTAGAAACCTTTGAATTCTTTGTAAGGAACTTAGAGTGGTTAGGGTCATTTAGTGAACCAACTTCTCTATATCTCAGTTGTAATATGCAGAGCTTTATTAGCAGATGTGTGATGGTCTGTTTGCAAAGTGTCACACAAAAAACATTGAAAACTAATAATTTTTAACTAACTATAAAATGTGCATTTTCTAACAGTAGAAAATGCAAAAGATATAGTCATTAACTTAAATTTGGTAGCAATATCGATCGCCACAAGGTCGGCAACGCTAAAGAGGCGTTCTAAAATACGCTTTTTCTAGCATCATGAAATAGACCGCTGCGGAAGCGGGCACTGGAAGTTTATTCTCGTCTCTTCTCTACAAGATGGTTCTGCAACGAGTTTTGTTTCCCACCGGGCAAACGAATAGGAATCTAGGCGGCATTTCTAGGGGACTGACTCGATCGCCTGAGTGCAATAGCGATCGCGCCCTGCTGCCTTTGCCTGGTAAAGCGCTTGGTCTGCTGCCATAATCAGCATCTCAGGGCTGCTATCTGAACTGGGTATCGTCGTGGCAACGCCCAAGCTAACCGTCACAACTTGAGTCACTTTAGAACTGGCGTGAGCAATCTCTAACCCCTTGACACCGACTCGAATATCGTCGGCAACCTGAATTGCGCCTAGCTGATCAGTGTGGGGCAAAATCACGGCAAACTCTTCGCCACCATAGCGGGCAGAAAGGTCGATCGCCCGTTTCGCTGTCATCTGCATCACCTGAGCGACTTGTCGCAGACAGTCATCACCTGCTTGATGCCCATAGGTGTCGTTATAAAGTTTAAAGCAGTCAAGGTCACCTAAAATCAGCGATAGAGGCAGTTGCTCTCGCCTCATGCGCTGCCATTCATGGTCTAGGTATTCATCAAAGCGGCGACGGTTTGCTATCTGAGTTAGACCATCCACGGTGGCAAGGCGTTGAAGCTTAGAATTGGCTTCTTCAAGCTGCCGATAGAGCCTAACCTGCTGAATCAGGCGGCGAACTCGTTGCCGCAGCACCGCCCAATGAATCGGTTTTGTAATGTAATCGACGGCACCCGCTGTGAAGGCTTGATCAACCGAGTCTTGATCTTCAAGCCCTGTAATCATTAGCACCGGAGTCTGGGTGGCACCTTGCAGTTGCTGAAGGCGGGCGCAGCAAACGAAGCCATCCATAATTGGCATGATGGCATCGAGCAACACGACATCAGGACGCAAGCGAGAAAAAATTGCCAAACAGCTCTCGCCGTCGATCGCCTCTACAACCTGATAGCCTTCTTGCTCTAAAGCTTGACGCAACACCATGCGAGTAATCTTATCGTCATCTGCAATCAAGATTAGAGGAGGCGGAGAAGCAGGCGTTATCTCTGACATTGCTGAAGTTCCATTTGGAGCGAAGCGTTGACGCGATCGTATTCCGCTTCCAGTTGGCGCAGTTTTGAGGCAATCTCTTCTAGACTTCCCATTTGAGCCATTGTCTCTAACTCCCAGCACAACTCAGACAGGTAAGTTGCGCCCAACATAGCACTAGTGGACTTAAGTATGCGCGCGGTCTGTTGAAGCGCAAAAAGATCTCTGACTTGGACAGACGTTTGAATAGCTTGAACGAGTTTGACGGCATCGGTTAAATAGCTGTGAATCACCTCTACTAGCAACGTGCCATCATTGCCTGATCGATCGTGAATATTTTGTAGCGTCTGGGCACTAATTGCCGTCTTGATAGAAATAGAGGCAGCGAACTGAGCCGTGCTGGAGGTCAGACTAGACAGACTAAGCTCTTGACTGCTCAACGGCTGGCATTTGCTGAGAACCCGCATCAGTGTCTCGATCCGAATCGGCTTGCTGAGATAGTCGTTCATTCCAGCGTTGAGACAAATTTGGCGATCGCCCTCCATCGCATTTGCGGTCATCGCAATCACTTGAGGACGTTTACCTACTTGCCATTCTTGACAAATGCGCTCTGTGGCCGTTAAGCCATCCATTTCTGGCATCTGCACATCCATCAGCACAACATCATAAGTCTGACGGTGTAGCGCCTCTAGCACTTCTAGCCCGTTTCCAGCAATGTCGGCTCGATAGCCCAGACGTTGAAGTAAGTGCATCGCCACTTTTTGGTTGACGACATTATCTTCTGCTAGCAAAATCCTGAGAGGATGAGGGTCAACGCTAGCGGAAGATTGAGGGGTGCTGGAGGCAGACTCTAATGCGTGATTTGCATCATGGGTAATCACGCTGAGTTCTTCGGTGCCGGGGCGGGCGACGATCGTGAAGCAAAATGTCGATCCCTGAAGGTTATCCGGCTCTACGGATGTCCCACGCTGTTTGCGATAGTAAGCGGGGCAGTCTCCCCCAATCTGACCGCGACTTTCAACCCACATCCGTCCGCCCATTAATTCGCTGAGGCGCTTGCTGATTGCCAAACCCAGCCCAGTGCCACCATATTGTCTGCTCGTAGAAGAATCGACTTGACTGAAAGATTTAAACAGGCGCTCCATGCGATCGGGCGGAATGCCAATCCCCGTGTCTCTGACGGCAAACTGTAGCTCGTAGGTTGGGATGCGAGGGTTGGATTTTGGCGTTTGGGGTTTAGAATCGATCGCTTTGTCGGTCAGTTGGCGCGCATTGACCGAAACGATGATTTGCCCTGCGTCAGTAAACTTGATGGCATTGCTGAGTAGATTGACCAACACCTGACGCAGCCGAGTTACGTCGCCTAAAATCACTGCGGGAACTTGGGGAGACACCTGATAAGACAGATGCAAGTCTTTTTCGGAGGCTTTGGCAATCAGGAGGTCGATCGACTCCCCAATGCAGGCTTGCAGATCAAACGGTTGTTGTTCTAGCTCTAGTTTGCCCGACTCGATTTTTGAGAAGTCTAGAATTTCGTTAATAATCGTCAGCAACGTATCGCCACTGCTGCGAATGGTTTCGATAAAGTCGCGCTGCTGATGGGTCAACTTCATATCGAGCAGCAACCCTGTTAAACCAATCACCGCATTCATCGGGGTGCGAATTTCGTGGCTCATGGTTGCCAAAAACTCGCTTTTGGCACGGTTAGCAGATTCTGCCACTCGTTTAGCTTTTTCGAGGGCAAAGTTCTGTTGGGTGAGTTTTTCTCGCTGTAGGGTTTCTTGTTTGAGTAACCGGGCTTGAGCGAGGGCGATGCCCACCTGGTCTGCGACCGCTTCTAGAAGTTCAATTTCGTCTTCGCTCCACTGCCGAAATCGGTCACATTGATGCAAGCCAATCACGCCATTGGGTTCACCTTGATAAGAGGTTCGCACCGTCAGCATCGACTTGAGGCGAAGCTGCTGACAGAGATTGGCAACAGGAATCAGCAGCGGATCAAGATTGACATTTGGGGAGGCGATCGCCCGATCAGTTGCCAACAGCGCTTCGGTGTAGGGATTGCCACTAATCGGAATTTCGACCTCAGACACCGACTCGCAGTTGAGTTCTAGATACTCAGCGACGCGCGGAATCTGGGGGAAAGATGCCCCTAGCTGAGATAGCTCAAACCCCGATAGCAAAGCATCTTCAGGCGTAATGACATAAGCGTGAATCAAACATCGATTGACCCGAAATGCCCGCCCGACCTGAGTAGCGGTCGTCTGCACAATTTGCTGACTGTCTAAGCTTTGACGAATTTCTTGCGTGATCTGCTTGAGCAGCAGAGTGCGCTGAAATTGCTGTTGCAGCGCGTCTTCAGTCCGTTTGCGCTCGGTGGTGTCGGTCTGCACCCCGATATAGTGAGTCAAGCGCCCCTCAATGTCTCGCACAGGTGAAATGGACAGCTCGTTCCAGAAGAGTCTGCCGTCTTTGCGATAGTTTCGCAGGTTGACGATGCATTCTGATCCGGCTTTGATGGCACTGCGGAGATGCTCTAAAGCAGGCTGGTTGGCTTCGGGTCCTTCGAGAAAGCGCCCATTTTTGCCCAACACTTCGCCTGCCCGATAGCCCGTCATCCGCTCAAATCCTGGATTGACATAAATCATCGGGTTGTCAGGCTGTCGCGCATCAGTAATGATGATGCCGTTGCTGCTGGCACTAATCGCCCGCTCAAGCAGCCTTAACCGAGTCTCGGCTTGTTTAGCTTCGGTGATGTCTCGACAGACGCAGATAAATCCGTCTTCGGTTAGCGTTAGAGAAACTTCCTCAAAAAACGTCCCGCCATCGGGTCTTTTAGCGATCGCTTCACCGCGCCACTGTCCGTTTTGCTTGAGAAATGGAATCACATCGCGTTCTAGTCGAGAAATTTCGTCACTATAGTAAAGCTCGTGCCAAAATTTGCCCACTAACTCGCGGCTGTTGCGATAGCCAAAAATTCGCACTAAGGCATCGTTGACGTAGAGAAATGCCCCTCGGTTGTCAAAGATGGCAATTCCATCCATTGCCGCTTCAACTGCTACAGACTGACGACGCAGCGCTTCTGCCTGTTTTCGCTTGGGAGGGTCGCCCGATGAGTCGGTGAGACGAGCCTCAAACGGAAGTCGTCGTTGTCTCAAGCGATAAGCGATCGCAAGTAAGGCGATGACGTTGCAAAGTGCGGCGATCGCGTTCGCACTCAAAAAAGCCCACTCAACATTTACTGCAAGCATTCAACGTTGATCTCACTGATAACTGACAGGAACTCAGAACTGTTACCCCATTTTTCCACATAGTCGGCGGCGATCGCGGCTGAAAGTGACTCAGAAATCAACTCTCTTCTCCTAGTAGTCTAAACGTCCGCGCTCCCAGAATTTATGTGGTGACTTATTAGTTATATGGCAACGGCTACGTGGCTGGTCAGGATTTAATCAGCGATCGTCAATCTTTAGTTTCGATCACTAAGTGGGGAAGTCCTTCAAGTTTTTCGCTCGGCGCTACTTCTTCAAAGATCGGCACAAAAATGGTGAGTCCGGCAGAAATGCACTGAATCTCGATCGGAGTGGTGCCAATCATCTCGCCATCGACCACCACTTTTTGGGGCGGCTCGGTCGTAATTTTAAACTGCTTTGCCCGCAGATAGCCAATATCGTCGCGATCGGTGGGGTTGCCCGATAAAGCAGACTGAAACAAATGATAAGTTGCGGCAAGCGCCCCTGCTTTGTTGGCTGGAGCCACGATCGTCAGATCTAATAATCCATCATCAATGACTAACCCCGCTGGACCTTGAGCCAAAACAGAGGTCGGAGGAGCCGCATTTGCCACCGTTAAAGCACATGCCTCAACCGAAATGATTCTGTCCTCGGTTTCGATGTGTGCCTCAAAGCGCTTCATGTTTCGCAGCGCTTGAAAGCCCGCCATCACGTAGGCTAACATCCCAAACCGATTTTTTGCCTCTCGATCTGCCAGTTCGACCGCTTCTGCTTCAAACCCAATTCCGGCTAACAGCACCATGGGCTGGTTATTGCAGGAAGCGACATCCACGGTTCTAGTGTGCCCTTGCAGGATGGTTTCACAGGCAGCCTCGATCGTGGTCGGAATGCCCAGCGCGTTGGCAAAGGCATTGGCAGTGCCTCTAGCAATAATACCTAGAGGAATGTTGGTGCCAATTAGGGCATTAGCGGCTGCTGACAGGGTGCCATCTCCGCCAGAGGCAATCACCGCATCGACTCCCTGCTCAACTGCCTGCCGCGCTAGCTCATCTGCCCCAACTTCTGGAGTAGTCTGAACAACTTCTAGATCAATGTCAGCCAGCAGCGATCGAATTTGCTCTAGATCGAGATCGGGGTGATTGTGACCTGCTACGGGGTTGAAAATCAGACGGGCTGAACGAAGCATAGAGTTTTGCTAACCAGTAACAATAAAGATGTGTTTTCTTGATAACATTGCTTTTAGGTCAAAAGCTCTTACTCACGACGGATTTCAGCGATTCTCTGCATCTACCTCAATAGTAAATGTCAGAATAAAGTGTGATTGCCAGGAGCCACTATGCCCGATTCTTTAATGTATCAAGAAGACCACTTCGTGATACTAGAAACCAATCAGCCAGAACAGTTTTTGACAGCAGCAGAAATGTTAGAAAAGCTGCGATCGGTTTTGTCACAGCATCAAGATAATTTGCCCAGAGATTTACGATCGCTGTCGTCAATTGATGAGCAAGCAAAACAGTTGTTAGACACTGCCTGTGAGTTAGATGTTGGAGTCGGAGAATATCTCCAATGGTATGCGGTGCGTTTGGAGAAATAAGTTTGAATGGCTACCAAATCAACGCTCAGACCTTTTCTGGAGTCGTCTCAGGGGTTGCAATCAGGAAAACTTCAACGCGATCGGGTTCTGGGTTGTCTAACGCGACTTTCACATTTGGACCGAAGAACGTGGTCATTTTTTCTTGCTTTGTCTTCCAAATCTCAAACGGAACGAGAAGCGACTCAAAGTTAAGCACTAAAGTATAGGCACCCTCGGCTTCGGTTTCTCGTACTCCTCTCAAGATTGGGCGCTCTTCATCAGTTGGGCTTAACCCCAAATGACCGAGAGAGATATCTAAATGGGCTTGCTGCCCATAGCGAAACCGGGTGACATCTTTAAGAATCTGGGTCTGTGTCGCAGTGGCTTGGCTCTGCCGAAGGTCTAAAACTGCGGCTGGAGTTGGCTCCATTAAAGGCACGGGTTCTAGCTCAGAGGCTTTGAGTGCTAACCCTCCTAACAGCAGAGGAATACCGTAAAAAAAGCCAACTAGATTAAGTGTTGAGTAGTTTAAAAAGTAAGCAGCAAAGCCAACAATTGTTAACACGCCGCCGACTACCAAGCCGACCAATGCTAAGGAAATTCGACGTAACATGAGGTTAATCTGCTCAGATAATATCCACTCTTAATTATCACTGGTTCGGTGCCTAATCGCGCTCAATCATTGCTCCGTATCTATATTTTTGAATGTATCAAGTGTGACTATGATAGAGGCTAAGTTGATTCTATCCATTTCTCATCTGGAGTCCTGATCGTGTTAAACAACGAAGGTCATCGCGTTCCTCAGCAAGGGTCGGTGACCGATCAGATTGAATCGCTTAAAAAAGAAGATGAAACGCTCTACAACATTCTGGCGGTCGATGTCTGGGCGCTGGCAAAGACGATGGAAGAATTTCACCCCGGTTTTTGGGCAGTGTTTATGAAGAATCGAGAAAAAGCACTCAAACGCTTTATGAGCGAAGTGGTGAAAACGAAACCTACTGCTCTCCGCCGACCCCCGTTTTTGCGATAAGCAGGCAAATTACTAGCTGTGAATTCTAGGCTGCGGATGCAGCGTTGCTAATAAGTCACTTTCGACTTGGGCGAGTTCTTCGAGCCGTTGGGTTAAAGCCGATCGCTCAAAATAAGTATCTGCCAACGTCCAATAAGCGCCATAGTGACGCGCCTCAGATGCCATTAAACTGCGATAAAAACGGGCGAGGTCAGGCTCTGGGCAGTGAGTTCCGAGCAAGCCTAAACGTTCGTGGCTGCGAGCTTCGATTAACCCCGATACGAGCAGCGCGTCAAGGAGGCGATCGGGTTCGTTGCGACGAATCTGTTTAGCTAACCCTGCGCCATAAGGTGGAGCCGCGAGAGGAGCTAGAGGAATATTGCGCCGCTCTAAAATCTGATTGACTTGCTCAAAGTGCTGCAATTCTTCTTGGGCGATCGCGGTGAGCATTCTCACTAGCTTGGCGTTAGAAGGGTAGCGAAACATCAGATTTAGCGCTACTCCTGCCGCTTTACGTTCGCAGTGAGAATGATCGAGCAAAATGGTGTCTAAGTTGGCGAGGGCTTGCTCAACCCAAGCCGCAGCGGTGGGCTGTTGCAAAAACTTGATGGTTGGCAGCGTCATTTTAACGGGGTTGGTTCTATAAAGGATCTTGGGTCGGAATCCCGATCGTGCGCGGAAAAATTGCAGGCGTTGGGGTAACTTTGCGGAGATAAATGCAGTGGCGGGTGCTTTGGGTGAGCGGAGTTACAAAACCATCGGTCGCCTCGATCGAGCCGCCTAGCTGCTCGACGGCAAGCGCTAACCCTTGGGCTTCGTCAGTCGTCCACTGTCCGCGGTAGAGAATGGCAGCGCCACCCACTTTCAGCAATGGCAGCGTGTATTCTGCACAGACTGAAGCGGTGGCGACAGCTCGAATCAGTGCTAAGTCATAGTGTTCGCGATGGTAGCGATCGTGACCGATCTGTTCGACTCGATCCACCGCCGTTTTGATGTTTTCTAGCTTCAGAGTCTCGACTGCACTCTGGACGAAGTTAATTTTTTTGCGCGTCGAGTCGAGCAGTGTCACCGTCCAATCGGGTCGCACGATCGCCACGGGCACACCCGGAATTCCGGCACCTGTGCCAATGTCGATCGCCTGAAACGGCGAAGGGTGAGGGAAGGGTGAATTCAGTAGGCGGAGAATTCCGCGTAGAGAATCCCATAAGTGCTTTTCCCAAAACTCGGAGGGTTCTGTGATCCGAGTCAGGTTGAGTTGTCGATTGCTTTCTAAAATTAGCGCATAAAAGTTTTGAAATTGCGCTTGTTGATTGGCATCTGGCTGCCAGTTGAGCGTCTCTTGCCACAAATCAGCCATTTCTGGCAGTTTGGCTAAGTCTCCTTCGTCCTTCATTCTTTACCCTTCAAGAAATTAGCTGTGCTTCCCCTGGGGATTTTAGCGTTTTGGGGTCTACTTGATTGAGTTCTCCGTGGTTTAAAGTCCAGCACTGGTCGGCGATCGCCAACATATCTCCCGCATCGTGCGACACAACCAGCAGGCTCCAGTGCGCCTTTAACTTGGCTAATAAACTCACCAACTGTTGGCGCATAGACCAGTCTAACCCTGCGGTCGGCTCATCAAGCAGCAAAATGCTAGGTTGACGAATCAACTGCACGGCTAAGGCGAGACGGCGCTGCTGCCCACCACTCAGCGAATGGGGTGAGGTTTGCAGAGATAAGCGATCGAGACCCACTTCTGCGAGGGCTTCGTGAATTCGTTCTGACTTGATTTCGGGGTGCCCAAGCCGCAACTCCTCCAAAATGGTGCCGCCGCAAAAGTGTCGTTCTGGAAACTGAAAAACTAACCCGCTCAATTGCTGCAAGTGCAGAAATGTCAGTTCTTGTTCTCGCCAAAACATGGTGCCACTGGTTGGCTCTGCTAGCCCTGCCAAGATTTCTAGCAAAGTGCTTTTTCCAGAGCCACTCGGTCCAATAATTAGCCCTAGCTGCTGAGGGGCGAACTCTAAGTTGAGCGCGTTCAAAATCGGCTTAGGGCTGGCGGTTGGGTGATAAGACAGATCTCGAAGATGAAGCATTCAGAGGGTTATGAGCAGGGTGGACTGGACGATCGGCGAGGCAAACTCTTCCAAACTTAACAGAGAATGGCAAATGCACACTTAATCTGCTAGGGCGATCTCTTCGAGTTACCCGCAAGGGGTCGCATCTAAAACTTAACTTTGGCGATCGGGTCTGACGAGCTAACGTTCCAGCTTACCCGTGGCAGATAACCTTAATTTTAACCGACAAGTCTTATTTGATCGACTCCACCGGGTTGGTTGACCGCGATCGCGACCAATACTCTGATACTTTCGCTTACACTAAGCTCAGATAAGGTTGCAGGTCGATCCCATTGCTCTATGCCCGAAATCATCGAGATCCCCATTGAACTGACCCGATTCCAACTGCCCCAAGCGGTTCAAGCACGCTTGCAATTCCTGTTGGATCGCCAAGATGAAGAAAACACACTATCTCAGGCAGAGCGACAGGAAGCAGAGGGGCTTGTTGAACTGGCAGAATTTCTATCCTTGTTGCGTTTGCGCTCAACACGGGTGATGAAGCAAGCCTAAATGACAACGATTCCAGCGTCTCTTCGTCGATCAGTGATTCAAAGAGCCGACGATCGCTGCGAATATTGCAGCATTTCCCAGGTGGGGCAAGTGGCTACGTTTCATATCGACCACATCATTCCTGTTGTTGCAGGTGGCAAAACCACGTCTGACAATTTAGCACTTGCCTGTGTCTCCTGCTCACTCCGTAAGGGGGCGCGTCAGGAACTTAAGGATTTACAAACAGGCGAAACCGTTACCATTTTCAATCCACGCCAACAGACCTGGAAGGAACATTTTCGTTGGGATGGTGTAACCATAGTTGGATTGACCGCTACGGGACGAGCGACGGCTGAAGCACTCGATTTAAATCGGGCAACAATGCTGGCAATTCGAGCAGAAGAGGAATTGCTGGGTCGTCATCCACCCTCGTGAAACCAGCGGGCACTGCTCAGTTTATAGGACTACCGCACCTGATTGACTGACAAAGCTCTTGAAGCCCAGCGGATGCTAACAACTATTTATACAGTGCCAACGCAATCACGATCTTTTTACTCTAAATGTCCTGGCTCACCCATGCAGATCACCTTAATTTTAACCAACAAGTCTTGTTCCGTCGGCTCCAACCGGGTTAGGCTGCTTCGCAATCTTCCGTTGGTGCATCGCTTACAACTGGACTAGGCGATCGCAGCGCCAGTGTCAATACTCCCGTAACGCTTGGAACTTGTGCAAATTCGACAAGGGCATTTCCAAGGTCAAGAGAGTTTGCAGCAATATGCAGAATCACGTCGATCGCATCCGCACTTCCGATTACCAATTGTTTAGCGTTACCTAGAGAAATGCCTAGAGTTTCTGGGTTCACGTTTTGTCCCTCGCTCAAAACCACGCTTTCGATCATGTTGTTTCCTCTTAACGGTTAGGTTAACTCCGTAGCTATGGCATAACGTTCCGGTTGAGCGGCTGCTAGTGAGCTTTGCTACAACACCGACCAACTTTGCCAGTCCGCTCCAACCGGATTGTTATACGGCGTTGTTACCGCAAACTTTATTGCCAAACAACTATCTTGTCAAAGACCTTTGCTTCTCCGTCGGGCTTTCAGTTCCTCTCTAACTTCTTCTATTTTTTCAAGTGCAATCTGCACAGCAATTTCAAACTCCTCTTCAGTTTTATGATCTGACCATTTTTTGTCTGTTTTGCGCTTTACACACCTAAATATAGACTCATGCAGAAGTGTTTCATTATTAGGTGCTGCCCTGCCAGTAAAATCTTTAAGAGAGTCCAAAGGATGATTAGTCAAGTCCCTACCTTTTCTTCCATCTAAAGCCAAGTTTGCAATATCTATGACTGCTTTTTGAATTCTCTTACGATGATAATCTTGTAAGCCTTTTTTTGACTGTCCTGGAAGTGCTACGACCTCAATATTTTGGAAAGGAATATCTACCTTCTCTTCCTCTTGAGTCAGAAGATCAATGACCATCTTACGAATAGTTGGATCTAGATCCTGAATTTTTTGACCTTGAAGCGTTATTATTTCACCCTTTTCATTGCGCGTTAATTCCCGTTGTTCTAAGGCTTTTTGCCTACGGTATTCTTCAACGCTGACATCCTTACCGTTGACTCTTAAATACCAACGTAGTCCAAGATGTCCAATAAATTCAGAATCATTGTCCTCTCGACTTGCTGCTTTGCGTGCCAAGGAACCCTGTGGAATATCTACTAACAGGGGAAATACTTCTATCGTTTCTTTATCTATGACACTTTCAACGTTAAATACAAACGTTTGTTCTTCCCCTTTGCTATCAACAACTTGAACACGTATTTCATCTCCATCTGACAAGCCATCAGTATTATTTAGGCATAAAACTGTATCACCAGCTTGGTAATTATCTTGTAAAACTCTACTCCGAATTGCATCATTTTCAGCAATAGGGTCATCTTCAATAATGATATGTTCTTCTCCCCGAATGAACTGCTCGAAAAGATCGCTAATTCCGAGCGCTTCGTGAGTAACAACAACTGCTGAATTGTCAGACTGAAAATCACCCCAATCATAAGCTTTTGGATAAGTGCCGTTCACTTTTCGGATGATTCGCCCAAATTCTTGTTCTGCCTTCTGAGTAGAGCGCATTATGCACAATGGAACAGATACGGAGGCATGAGGAACATTAAAACCCTCCCCTACCATTGACACATGGATTAAGGCTATGTATTCATCTTTGGCAAATTTGCTAAAAATCTCACTTGGTCTACCTTCTGGATCGTACTCGTCGTTTGCGGAATGAACTAAGCCCACTCTTCCATTGAGTAGCGGATAATTTTCACAAAGCTCTCGCAACCGATATGCATGTTTGATATTAAGCGCTCTAATGATCATCCGATGAGGCTCTCCCCCACTACGCTTGAGTTCTAAGACTTCAACAGCACGATCTAACACAGGTTGACAGAATGAGTCTGCTAAGACACATTCGTGAAACCAAGAACGCTCTTTTTCTGCTTTTTCATAAAATTGTTCAGCAGTATATTCTGTTTCTTTCCCCTCCTCTTCAACTTTAAATCCTTCTGATTTGGCAGGTGAAAAAGTAATTCGTTTAATGATTGGAGTTTCTAGTTTCCAAGCATCCTGAATCGTAAACTCAAAATCTGTCCTCGGTGCTTTTTTCAGGACAGTTTGCCCATTTAATTCCTCACATTGCTCGACCACATAGCGAACATATGGTAAGTCTTCACGATCGCCCCGGTGACGAGTTCCTGTTAGAAAAACGAGGCTAGCATGATTAAAATAATTGAATATACTTCGATAACTAGATGCTGCGCTGTGGTGAGCTTCATCAACGACTATTAACCCTATATTCTTTGCTTCAATGTCACCCCTACTCACCAAATTTTTCAAAAATTGCCAATTTGTGACTAAAATGTCAACTTTATCTAACAAAAAACTTACGTCAGAGTAGGATTCAGCGCTTAACTCCAAAATACTCGGTGGCGGAGTTGCTTCATCTAGCAACCCTCTCTTGTAAAGCTCCCATTCAGCTAAACGAGGTTCAACTCTACCTCTTGGAAGCTTCTTACTGGAAAATCTTCCATGACTCTTTGACGAAGAGTACAGTTATGTGACAGAAAAATTACTTGCTTGCCTTGAATAAAGCGACCAAGTATATAAGGTGCTGCTTGTAAAATTACCGTTTTCCCACATCCCACACCAACAAGAAAAAACGCAGCACCGCTATCAGCTTGACGGTTTTCTGGTAAAAGTTCACCATTCGCTCCCATCTCAAACAGCTTTAACAACGCGGCTTGTTGATGTGGGTAAAGTTTCGTCTTGCGATTGTAAAGACGCTGAATAACAGTCGAGCTATATTGATGGAAATAAGAAGGTGTGTTCATTCAAGACGATTTCCTTTTTTAAGGTTACAGGTTGCACATAAGGCTTGACCGTTATAAACTGCCGTTTCGCCTCCCAGTGAATATGGAATCTTATGATCGGCATGAAAATTTTCGGGTGTTAGTGATATACCGCAGATCTCACAGCGATATCCCGATCTTTTAAGAATGATAAGTTTCTGTATGGAAGTGAAGTTACGGCGCTTTTTCATGTGATGTATTCGATAGATGATTGGAATATAAATCTTCTTCGTTTATCACATAACTAATGCGTATCTTACGTGCTAAGAATAGCAGTCCATAAAACTAACTGCTCTTACCAAAAAACCTACGTATAGTGTAACGATGTATATTCACTTATACCCATAACGTGGGTAGACATGGATAAAGCTTTCATCAAGTTAATTTAAATTTTTAGCCTGTCAACGCACAAATAGCTGTACGGGATTGCCTCCACCAACAGATGGAGCCGTATAACTTCTTTTTAGAGAGAAAGTTTCCACATATCACCCTAAATCAGTCGAATAGACAGATGGTTTCCGCATATCATCCCAAATCGGGTGGATCGGCGGAAACTTTCTGCATATTTGCAGATTCTGGTATGGCTGTTAGCGCACAGATCAAAATTGCCCGTGCTTTGACTGCTGCACTCAACTTTCGATGCGATCGCCCCGCCCAATCCACTGAAATCGAAACGATCTGCCATGATGATGAGATATCAGTGAGGCTGATTGGTCTTGATGTGCAAGAACTCTTCTGTCTCCATTCTGACAAATTTGAAGTTTTTACTCGATCGTCCTCAATCAATCCGTTCTCAGTTGGAACTTGACATTAGAAACTGCGTCAGGCATCTTAGATTTTCTCAATGACTGCTGATTATCCGACAGCAAAGTTTCGATCATAATTTTAGAGAACGACTTTTATGGCTGATTGGTTTTCTGCTTCTCAATACCCTTCTGCGCTTCTATCGCAGCGTATTTGGCGAGTTGTTGGTACTGCCACGATCGCCCTCAGTTTATGGGCAAGTCCTTCGCTGGCAAAAGACCCGTTTCGCACCACTAGCCCTCACGCGATCGGAGACAAAACCGAGGCAGCCTTTCGGTCAATTTTTGAGCAGGGCAATTATAAAAATGCTGCATCTGCTCTCAGTCAGGCAGAATCTGGCGAGCCTCTAGCGTTTGCACTCAAGGCATCGCTAGCGTATAGCAACTGGCAGGGAGAATCTGATCAGTCCAAAAAACAAGCCGCCTCGGATAGCTTCAAGGGCTATGCGACCCAGACCCGCGAAAGCGCCGAGCAGTTACTCAAGACTGACCCCTTGCGCGGAAATCTCTATCTTGCAGTTGGCAACTTTTTAGAAGGTGCTTATGTGGTCAGCACCCAGGGCGTAATTAGAGGAACGCCGCAAGCGTTGGGTAAACTTCAGCAAGCGTTTAAGTATCTAGACGAAGCTGAGAAGATCGATGCTAAAGACCCAGAGTTGAATCTTCTCAAGGGTTATATTGATTTGCTGTTGGCAGTCAATGTCAGCTTGCCGCTATCTAGCCCAACTCAGGCGATCGAGCGCCTAGAAAAATATGCGTCGCCTCGCTATCTGGCTTACCGAGGGTTAGCGCTGGGCTATCGTGATCTGAACCAGCCTGACAAAGCCCTGCAAGCGATCGATCAAGCGATCGCGGCGGCTCCCAAAAACCCTGAATTGGCTTACTTAAAAGCTCAAATTTTGGTGCGTCAAGGCAACAACAAAGAGGGCATCGCCTTGTTTGAGAAAGCGCTTTCTCAAAAAGATCAGCTTCCGAGTGGCATTGTTACCCAAATTCAAAAAGAGTTAGCGAGAACTCAGCGACGGATGCAGAACATGGGACGTTGACAAGGAAAACCGTCAGCAATAGGCGCTAGGCTAAAGGAGTCAGTCGGGAATGAGTTTTGGCAGCCTTCCCAACCTTTCGCCTATTGCCCCTTAACTATGAAAATACAGTTTCGCGAATTTGACCCTTTTAACGTCTGGATCTGGGTGGAGTTCAGCAACAATCCATCAGAAATGGAAAAACAGTATGTTGAGGAAGCCTTTAGCTCCTGGTTCTATATGGGAAAACTGGGTGCATTCAACGCCGAAAACCTTCAGGTGCAAGATGTCGGCTTAGAAATTAGCTATATGAACTACGACGAAGACCTGGCTGACAACAGCATGGTCGCGCTCATGCACAACATGGGAGAGTTTGAGTTTGAGTCAAACTGGGGACGCTGCTGGTTTGACTTGGGCACCAGTGACGCGATCGCCCTAGACATTCTCATCAACACCCTGCGCGAACTAGGCAGAGATTTTCTGACGATCGAGCAACTGATCATCGGCGGCGAAAATGAAGACTGGCGCGTCCCCGGTAGCAATCAGCCTGATTTTATCGGCGACAATGAGCGAAATTAATTCAGACGCTGACCCTGTTTCTCTCAAGAGAGGATGCAACGGGCGCGAAAGCAATCCATAATAACCGGAAGAACGGTTTGTCGATCGCAAATGGTGATGTGTATGCAGTTTCGAGCTTTGGTGGTCGTGGTTCTCTCAGCAGCAATGTGGGTTTTGGCGGGGCTAAATGCACCCGCTGCGTTAGCGCTGACTCAAATCAAATTGTTTGACTTGTCTTATCACGAGTGCCCGTCTGAGATGGGAGAAGGATCGGTGATGAGTGGCACGACCCGCGCTGCAAATTGCTATTTAGTCACGGGTAAAGCCGAGAATGCGACCAACAAAATGGTTGTGAATGCTGATATTTTTGGACGAATCTACGACGCAAACAACGATTCAGTCATGCGAAATCGGACGCGATTGGGTTCGATCGATGAAGTGCCCCCCGGCATCAGCGATTTTGAGTTGAGAATCACCGTTTCTGCCAATCAACCCACGCCCCTCAAGCTAGAGCAATTCAAGGCAGCGGGATTTACAGGAAAGGTTCGTCGTTAAAGGCATGGGTCTTTAGATTAGAAAAGCTTGTTAGAAACGAGTTTTTGCGCTGCAAGAGCCAATTTTCTAGAGTTGATTTTTTGAGTGAGGAAACGCTTCGATGAGTATGGAAAAGCGTCGCTGGCTACGTCTTGCCTTGCAAGTAAAGGGTTCAGTGATTCCAGCCGTTCTTCCCCGATCGCTCTTCTGTGGCTTTCTTGGACTGATTGTCAAGCTTCTTTTAGACGCTCACTACCCAGTTTCGTTGCCGTTTTTAGCCAGTTTGATTCCTAATATTGTCTTAGGCTTACTGTTAGTGTTTAGAACGAATACGGCTTACGATCGCTTCTGGGAAGGGCGAAAATTTTGGGGTTCAATAGTGAACACGGTCAGAAATCTAGCGCGACAGATTTGGCTTGCAGTAGAAGAGAAAGAAGCAGGCGATCGACCAGAAAAAGTCAAAGCCCTCTATTTGCTAGTCGCCTTTGCAATTGCGACAAAGCTTCATCTCAGACAGGAACCCATTGATCCAGAAATTAAAGATTTTTTGTCCCCTGGCAAATACAAAAAATTGCAGCGAATGAACAATCCGCCGCTAAAAGTTGCTTTCTGGATTGGAGACTATTTGCAGTCGCAATATCAACATAATCGACTCAATATCTATCAGTTAACTGAGATGCACAAACTATTAGATAATTTAGTTGATGCGATCGGCGGCTGTGAACGCATTTCAAAGACACCGATGCCTCTGGCTTATGCCATTCATCTCAAGCAATTGTTGTTGCTTTATTGTCTTTCTTTACCGTTTCAAATGGTGGGTCAACTGGGATGGGGGACGGCTCCGGTTGTGGTTTTGATTAGCTTTACATTGTTTGGCATTGAGGAGATCGGAAATGAAATTGAAAACCCTTTTGGACACGATCAAAATGACCTGCCTTTAGATGCAATTTGCCTCGTAATGCACCGCAACATTGATGACTTGATGAGTCTTGAGCCTACCGTTCACTCAGTAGAGAAGGAGTCTTTTTTCTGATCAGCAGCTCGATCGCCGCTAACCCAATCAGCGTCGGTGTGATCCAGTTGCCCCAACGCACATAGAGCGTTTTTGTTGACCGTCTATAAATCGTGTCTACATGAATCTCATAAAGATCGGGCTGCGATCGCCAACGAATTCGACCGTGGGGGTCAATCACGCCAGAGTATCCGGTGTTGGTGGCGCGAACTGACCAGCGATCGAGTTCGATCGCGCGCATTAAATCGTGCGCCTGATGCTGCGTCTTTAAAGTAGTGCTGTAGGGATCTAGATTTGAAGCGGTCAAAATAAACTCTGCGCCCTTTGCCACTTGAACGCGAAACAGGTCTGGAAACGCGGAGTCATAACAAATCCCCACGGCTGCTCGACCAAAGGGCGTATCAAATTGCTGATCTGGGCTTCCTGGCAGCATATCGGCGCGAATGGGCGATAGCCGATTGATTAAACCACCCAGCAGGTTCTGAAACGGGGTGTATTCTCCCAAGGGCACTAGCTTGACTTTGTTGTAACGACTGACGGCTTCACCGTTGGGCGCGATCGTTAACAAGCTTTGCGTGTAGTGAGTTCCCTGAGGCACAAAGGTGCCCAACCAAACCGGAACGCCCTTCTCTAAAATCGCTTGATAGAGAAAGTTCTGGGTGCGATTCATTCCCTGCCACAAAAATGGCAGCGCCCCTTCTGGAGTCAAAATTACCTCTGCACCGCGATCGACAAGAGTTCGATAACCAGCACTGTAGCTATTTAGCGCCCGCTGCAATCCGTCGGAAAATAGCTTGATGCGAGTGGGGACATTGCCTTGAATAATCCCAACTTTTAGCGCTGCGTTAGGAGCCTCGATCAGGGGACGGCTATAAAGCCCAAATCCGATCAAGTGCAAGATCAAAAAAAGGCTGACGGGCACCAGATAAACGGTCTTTCTAGGTTCTCTTTGTCTTCTAGAGGCGATCCAGGCTTCGGCAAAGAGTCCGTTAATGGAGATGATCGCCGCTGTCACCGTCATTGCCCCCGAAATTTGACCTAAATGCAAAATTGCCAAATTATGCGGACTTTGGGTATAGGACACCGAAGTCCAATTGAGCGAACCCAGCGCCCAAATGCTCTCTAGTCCGCACCAAACGGCAGTTCCGGTCAAGACGCGCCGCCCAGCAGAAACGCCTGAGCGACCCATCCAACTCATGATCCACGCCCAAACGCCGACGAGTGCGGCTCCCCAAGCGGTCACAAATAGCCAGATTATCAGGACGATCGTCACACTCGCCAGCCAAGGAATGCCCAGCCACGTTAGTGGATGCAATCCCATAATCCACGCCAAGGCAAAGCCGTGATAGCCCAGACCCCAAGCGAGAGCCAGAAGAATCTTGAACCGAGGTCTGGTTAGAGAATCACTCGAATCAGTAGATTTTGCATCGGTTACAACGACTAGAACCCATAGCGGAGCGATCGCGACCCAAGCCAAACCCCAGACATTAAACGGGGCAGGCGTTAAGCCCATGAGAATGCCACTGATTAGCGCGATCGCCAGTTGCAAGGCGCGATCGGATCGAATCTTGAACGCCTGCGGTTTGAAGTCTTGAACGGTTGCCATACAAATCACTTTACAACCCAAAATTCTGATAAATCGCTATAGACTCATATCAGATTTGGCTTGCGCTAAAGTCTAGTAAGGCTGTACTGAATTGATCGTCCATGACCATTCCTCCCACCGAACCCGCTCCAAATAATGGGCTACCAGATCGGCTCGTCAAACACGCCGTTCGCTATGCCGATCATCGCGCCGTTCATCGAGATCACCTCACCCCGATGCTGCGCCACTATGCTGACCTTAAAGACCAATATCCGCACACGCTGCTGTTCTACCGAGTGGGCGATTTTTTTGAAACTTTCTTTCAAGATGCGCTGATTGTTTCCCGTGAGCTAGAAATCGTGCTCACGTCTAAAGACGGTGGCAAAGAAGTCGGACGAGTTCCGCTATCGGGCATTCCGCATCATGCGCTCGATCGCTACTGTGCCCTGCTCGTCGAAAAAGGCTATGCGATCGCCGTTTGCGATCAAGTCGAAGACGCTGCTGACGCACAAGGAGCCTTAGTGCGGCGAGAAATCACGCGCGTAGTCACTCCGGGCACCCTTTTAGAAGAAGGAATGCTCAACGCTCGTCGCAATAACTATTTAGCAGCGATCGTGATTGCCGGAAATCACTGGGGCTTATCCTACGCCGACATTTCGACGGGAGAATTTCTCACCACGCAATCCTCTTCTCTAGAGCAGTTGACGCAAGAATTAATGCGCCTTCAGCCTGCGGAGGTGCTCATCCCCACCAATGCGCCTGATCTGCGAGGATTGCTCAGACCTGGAGAAAAGTCAGAACATTTACCCGATTGCTTACCGACTCAGTTCTGCTACACGCTACGATCGCAGACTCCTTTTACCCAAGTTGAAGCTCGACAGCGATTGTTGCAGCGATTTCGAGTCCGATCGCTCGAAGGCATGGGCTGCGAACATCTCCCACTCGCCGTTCGTGCGGCTGGCGGCTTGCTCGAATATCTCGACGACACTCAAAAAGAAACGCAAATTCCGCTTCAGCCGATCTGCACCTACACGCTCACAGAGTTTTTGATTCTCGACAATCAGACTCGTCGCAACTTAGAGATTACCCAAACTGTGCGTGACGGCACGTTTCACAATTCGCTGCTGTGGGCGCTCGATCGCACCGTTACCCCAATGGGCAGTCGGGCACTGCGTCGCTGGTTGCTGCAACCGTTGCTGAAAATTGCCGAGATTCAGGCAAGACAAGACACCCTGCAAGAACTAGTTGAAAACGGTACGCTGCGAGAAGATTTGCAGCGGCTACTGCGCCAAATCTATGACTTAGAGCGGTTAGCGGGTCGAGCCGGGTCAGGCACCGCCAGCCCTCGTGATCTAGTGGGTTTAGCCGATTCTCTAGGCAAATTGCCAGAGTTAGCCCGATTGGTTGAATCCAGTCGATCGCCCTATCTCAAAGCGGTTCAACAAGTGCCTCCCGTGCTGGAGCAACTCGGCAAACACCTCCAAGCCCGTTTAGTCGAAAGACCGCCGCTTGCCCTCAAAGAAGGTGGTTTGATTCGCACTGGAGTCGTGCCTCAACTCGATGAAATGCGCCAACAAGCCACCGACGATGAAACCTGGTTAGCCAAGCTCGAAGTCATTGAGCGAGAGCGCACCGGGATTTCAACGCTGAAAGTTGGATACAGCAAGACTTTTGGCTATTACATCAGCATTTCTCGCTCTAAAGCGGGGCAAGTGCCTAACGGGTACGATCGTAAGCAAACCCTAGTCAACGAAGAACGCTACATCACGTCAGAACTCAAAGAGCGAGAGAACCGAATTCTCAACGCCCGCAAAGAACTGGGAGATTTGGAGTATGAACTTTTTGCAGGGCTACGATCGGAAGTCGGTGAACAAGCCGAACTGATTCGCACCGTTGCCCGTGCGGTCGCTGCGGTCGATGCCCTCGCAGGTTTAGCAGAGGTTGCTGTCTACCAGGGCTACAGCCGACCCAAACTGGTAGAAGGTCGTCAACTCAGCATCTCAGAAGGTCGCCATCCGGTCGTCGAACAAGCTTTACCCGCAGGATTTTTTGTGCCCAACTCAGCAGAACTGGGGCAGGAGTCTAATTTGATTCCTGATCTGATTGTGCTCACCGGTCCTAACGCGAGCGGCAAAAGCTGCTATCTCCGTCAGATTGGGCTGATTCAACTAATGGCGCAAGTGGGCAGCTTCATTCCGGCGCATTCGGCACAGTTGAGTATCTGCGATCGCATTTTTACCCGCGTCGGCGCAGTCGATGATTTGGCGACAGGTCAATCGACGTTTATGGTCGAGATGAATGAAACCGCTAATATTCTCAATCATGGCACGGCGCGATCGCTGATTCTCCTCGATGAAATTGGGCGGGGAACGGCGACTTTTGATGGATTGTCGATCGCTTGGGCAGTTGCCGAGCATCTTGCCACCGAAGTTCGCGCCCGGACGATCTTTGCAACTCACTATCACGAACTCAATGAGCTAGCCTCGATTTTGCCTAATGTTGCCAACTATCAGGTGACGGTTAAAGAGATGCCAGACCAAATTATCTTTTTGCATCGAGTCCAGCCCGGTGGAGCCGATCGCTCCTATGGGATTGAGGCAGGACGACTGGCAGGTTTACCGTCTTCTGTAATTCAACGGGCGCGACAGGTGATGAGCCAGATTGAAAAGCACAGCAAAACTGCTGTCGGACTTCGCAAAGGCGGACGTAGCGAAAAAAATAGTCAAACTGAACTTCCTCATGATCCGACCCAACAGCTAGAAATTGGAATTTGATCGCTGGGTTATCACCGACCAAAACCTCGGAGGTTTAAGTCACCCTGTCGGTCACGATGCTTGATTCTTGGTTAAAACCTCAGGTTTGCGTAAGTCCTAGTTTTTTGCAGTTCCACAAGGCTTTTAGTTCCAAGAGCTATCTTGTCAAAGGTAGCTTTGCTTCTGACAGTGGTCATTAAGATTCCATCCACGATTGAATTAGGGTTGGCGGCTCAAAGCTGCTCAAAAATAGAGTAGTTTAAATATTTGTACGTAAGCAGCATCTCTTTAATTTTAGTGTTGTTTACTCTGATTATTCTTGCTCCTCCGTAGTAATACTTTGTTTGTGAGCTATTTCTAAAGCTAAACAAAGAGTCTCTAAAGTATCTGAATAACAAACTTTTATATGTAATGTTTTATACAAGACATTTCAAAACAAGGTTTAATGAACCGTGCCTAAACTTCGTGCAAAATTGATTGCCAGCCTACCGACTCTTCTAATCATCGGGTTGTACTGCGCGGTCACAACTTCACCAGCAGTTGCAAAAGCAAAAGACACCACTTCTGGAGGCTCCAATGGTGCATCAACCTCCAGCCAACCTTCAACTTCAACACCGTCCCCCAGTCTGATTTCACAGCCTCCTGCAAGTGCTGGAACACCTCAAACTACCAGTTCCAACACCAGTTCGTCGTCAATTCTGTGGGCTGGCTTAGATGGAAATCGTTCAGCTTCTGCTCTGTTTAGTTCAACTGGGAATACCTTAACGATCGCTTTGAACAACACGAGCCAAGCTGATTCATTAGTTCCCACTGATGTCTTAACAGGCTTGTTCTTCAACCTCTCTGGAGCAACCCTAACTCCCTTGGCAGCTTCGCTTGGTAGTGGCTCTCAAGTTTATGGCGCAGCTTCTCCAATGGGTAACGTCGGCGGCGAATGGGCATCTGCCTCAAAGTTGGCGATCGGCAGCAGCACGTATAATTACGGTGTCAGTGCCGCAGGGCTTGGACTGTTTGGACCCAAAAATCGTTTTGACACGTCTTCAAATTTATCGGGCACTGAGAACGTTGGCGGCTTAGACTTCGGCATTGTGACAGCAGGGGATGATCCAAAGACCGGAAATGGTGGACTGAATCGCGATTTAATCAAAGGATCAGTGCTATTCACATTCAGTCTGACCAATGTGGCATCGAACTTTAATCTAGCCCAAGCAGTCAGTAACCTTCGCTTCCAATACGGCACTGCAACCAGCGAACCCAGCTTTGCAGGTAGCATAAGTTTATCGCCTACACCTCCCAAGGGCAAAAGAGTACCAGAACCCAGCCTGATTGGTGCGCTGTTGCTAACCGGGTTTGCCACCCTGCGTGCTCGTAAGCAACAAAGCAAGCAATAACCGCTTGAGCGCAGCAAGGATGAAGTAACCATTAGGGGGGTACAATTGTGTCCCCTTTAGTTTTGAATAGTTAATACTTCGGACAAAACTTGAGCAGGATTTAAGCCGCAAACCCTGATTCAACCGTGAATGGAATCTTGATGATTAAAGTCAGAGGCAAAGCTAACTTTAAAGAAATACCTCAATCCTAAAGCTGAAAGTCCTGAAAGCTTTGTGTAACCGTCTGAGCCATTGCGATCACGTTTGACGATAAAACGCTACGCATAGTAACCTTCAAACAAACTAGATATCCTCTGCTCGGACTAAGGGGAATTCGATCGCGAGTAGTCGCTTTCAAATAACATCTCCCTCGATCGTGACGCTAGACAACGGTTTATCACATTTGGTAAGCAAACCTACTTAGCATGGAACTTAATCTCAGAAATCCATAATATTCTCATGAAGGGCGTAAGCCTTGCTGGTTCTGAAGAATCTGTTCAAAATTCACAAAAAGTTAGCTGAGACGACACGTTTCGCTTTGTAAAATTTCTGATTTCTCATATTATAAATAAACATATAGACGCGTTCACTCTAGAGAACCTGCACTTTTAGTAAAACTAGAGAGTTTAATTTATGACCATAGCAGTTGGGCGCGCGCAACCGACCCGAGGCATATTCGATGCCCTCGATGACTGGTTGAAACGCGATCGCTTTGTCTTTATCGGCTGGTC
>JAYVFW010000391.1:0-9883 GCA_043772715.1 Phormidesmis sp.
AGCACTGAAAACTCGTTCGCTCTTGTCGCAACCTTGCTCCGATGGAAACCAAATAATCAGCCTTTCGAGATTCCTCTGACGACAATGAAACCACCCTGCTTTTTAAGGGGGATTTAGGGGGATCTCAACCGTTTTGCTACTTGCGGCAGAACTTTTCAAACATCCTCTTAGATAAGATGGAATACCAAATCTGGGTTTCGTTTTCCATTTCGACGCTAGTACAGGACTGTCAAACCACTAGTCGTAGGCATTTGGTGCTGTTTTTCGGTCTACCTCACAGTTTGGCGGATGTTTCATGACGACGCACAATGCTTCTCTCAGCGGCTTTCTTGAATCGGTTCCGATCTGCCCCCAAACTGCTACGTTGGCGATCGCCGTAGAAATTTTGGGCGAAAGCGCTTGCGATCGCTTGGTGGTCGTTAATCGGCAGCGATACCCGATCGGACTGATTCAAGCTCACAAGTTAATGTCACTTTTGGCGGTGCAAGACGAAGCCGCTGCAAGTGCGCTGAAAAAGTCACTTTCTGATCTGGGTTCCTCGCTGATCGAGCCTCTGCATACTTTACTAATTGATCAAACTCTGGACGAATGTAAATCGAACTTTAAAGACGGCTCTCAGCGATTTTGGGCAGTCGTCGATGGCGATCATCACTTTAAAGGATTGGTCGATCGCCGCTATCTCTTGAAGCTGATTGACATTGCGACCAGGCAAGAGACACCAGAAGCACCCGATCAGTTGCCCCTCGATTCTCAGCCCCCACCGACCGAAACGGATTATGCTCTCAAGCAGCAGCTACGAGTGCAAGTCGCAAAGCTTCGATTTACGTCCCCACGATCGCACGAGTCATCGCTTCAGCCTCAAGCTGCGCCACTTTCATCGACTGAGCAATCGCCTGCCGCCATTCAATCTCTGATGCAGGTTTTAGAGCGGCTGCCCATGCCGATGATGCTGCAATCAAACACGGGGCGAGTCGTTGCTGAAAATACGTTTTGGCAGCAGCAGTTTGACGAGTTGGCTGACCCCGATTGGGTGCAACACGATGTCGATGCCGTTTTAGATGCAACTCATTCTAAACCGCCAACTCGATCGCCAGATGCCTGGAACCCCTCGGCTGAGTCTCAGATCGAGGTGCCGCTGACTAGCTTTTGTCGGCTCGGCTCGACCGCTAACACTTGCATCTGCGTTTGCCCCCTCAAAAACGGGCAAGAGCGAATCTTGCATCTGATCAAAATTCCCCTCGGCACCGTTTCGCCACACACTGAATTAGATCTTACGTCTGAGTGGCGATCGTCCGCCGTTCACCCAGATCTTAAGCGGCGTGAATCTCAGCGAAGTTCTGCCTCCACTGACTCTTATTCAACTGCGTTAGAGACTGAGCTAGAAGCGGCAGGGGTCGCCTGTCCGTTGCCTCTGATCGAAGAAAGTTTGTGGCTCGTTTTAGCCCAAGATGTCACCGAGCAGCAGCAGCTTGCGAGAGAATTGGCAGCCAAGAACGCTGATCTCGAGCAGCTTAATCGCCTCAAAGACGAGTTTCTCGCCTGCATCAGCCACGAATTGAGAACCCCACTCACCGCCGTTTTAGGCTTATCGAGTCTGCTCAAAGATCAGCTTTTAGGCACGTTGAATGAGCGTCAAGTTCGCTATGCTCAACTGATTCACCGCAGCGGGCGGCACTTGATGACGATCGTCAATGACATTCTTGACCTGACTCGCATGGAGACGGGTCAACTAGAAATCAGTTTAGAACCTGTAAACATCGCAACAGTCTGCAACCGCGCCTTTGAGCAAGCCCAGCAGTCTCGCCTTGAAGAAGCCAAACCAGAAGCCGGACAAGAACAGCCTTCTGCCCCGCCCACCTTTACGCTAGAGATTGAGCCAGGTCTTGCAACCCTGATTGCTGACGAGATGCGGCTGCGTCAAATGTTGCTCAACCTGCTCTCAAATGCGCTGAAGTTTACCCACACGGGCGGCAAAATTGGTCTGCGAGTCAATCTTTGGGAAGGTTGGATCGCCTTCACCGTTTGGGACACTGGGATTGGAATTCCCGCCGAAAAACAGCATTTGATCTTTCAGAAATTTCAGCAGTTAGAAAACCCTCTAACGCGGCGATTTGAAGGCACTGGGCTAGGATTGGTGCTTACCCAACGGCTGGCGCGGCTGCACGGCGGTGATGTCACCTTCGTTTCAAAAGAACATCAGGGCAGCCAGTTTACCTTACTGTTGCCGCCAACTCACCCGCAACCCCCGATCGATAACCCTGATCAATCTGTGGGGTTTCCCTCGATTTCTCGCTCACCGCACAATCGGCTCGTGCTGGTCGTCGAGGCTGTAGTGCGCTCGATCGAGCATCTCTCTGAGCAGTTGAGCGAACTCGGCTATCGCGTGATTGTTGCCCGATCGGGCACCGAAGCGGTCGAGAAAGCGCGCCGACTCCAGCCCTGCACGGTTTTGCTCAACCCGCTATTGCCTACTTTGTCAGGCTGGGATGTGCTGACGTTGCTGAAAGCCGACCCGCAAACGAGACATATTCCAGTCACAGTAATGGCGACTAGGGGCGATCGAGAGCAGGCACAGCGCCACCATGCCGATGGGTTTCTCAGCTTGCCGATCACTAATCAGGCACTCAGGCAAATGCTAGACCAAGTGACCGAAGAATTGACCTCAAAAGCTACAGAAGCGATCGGCGAAAGTTTGGTGATCTTGCGGTTAAGTTCAATTCGCTACGGTGAGCAAACCGAAACGGCCGCAGAAGCGACGATCGACCTCAATCACCTTCTACACAGCCACAACTGCCGAGTCTTAGAAGCCGATGATCTAGAACAAGCAGAGCTATTGGCACAGGTTTGGAAGCCTCATGTGGTTTTGCTCGATGCAGCGATGCCTGACCCGATCGCTTATCTCAGGCATTTATCTGAGCAAACCTTTCTCGCCTCTCTGCCCCTGGTTACGTTGGATCAAGCCACGACTCAAGCGGCAAATCAAATTCACGGGCTGTCGGTTTTTCCGTGTTTAGCGCCTTTGGTTAAGCAGTCTTCCAGATCAGAGAAATTGGACTCGGCACTTTTGCAGGTGATTCAAGTTGCGGCGGGTTTTGCGTGGCGACCCTTGGTGATGGCGATCGACCCGGCAAACTTGGCTGAAGCGCTAGCGGGCAACTCAGAACTGCCTCAAGAATCAGAATGGTTGTCTGCGATGATTCACTACGTCCAGGCGGCAGGGTTTAGAGGCACGATCGGGCGATCGTGGGCAGAAGTTGTCCAAAAACTGCAATCAGATAGTGTAGATCTGATTCTGTTCTACTGGCACGATGCGGTGCCTCAACGCGCTACTTTAGAGGGGCTGTCTGCTCTAAAGTCTCTGGTCAGCGATCCGCGGATTCTGGTTCTCGATCACCGGGCGGCTGAGAAAAATTCTGATCAGCAAGCGGTTTCAGCCCTATTGCAAGAAATGACAGCTTCCGTAGTATTGCACTCACCGTCAATGGAAGAGTTGTTGAGTCAGATCAATCAAACATTGGCTTGACAAACCTAAATCATCCCTTCATTCTGCAACACCAAAATTTGGACATATTAACCTGGCAATGTTTGATCTGACATTCTAACCCGCCCTCATCCCCCAGCCCTTCTCCCATTTTGGGAGAAGGGGAGCCAGGTTCAAAGTCCCTCTCCCGTCTTGGGAGAGGGATTTAGGGTGAGGGTCAAAGGTCATCACAATAGTTGCCGGGTTAATAGGTGATGAGATCTTGATTTAGGCTAAAGCTCTTAGGATCTTCAGCTCAAACCAGTCTAAATTTAATCCCAGAACCCCTACGCCCTGCTGGAAAAGATTGACTTCATGACTTTAGACATTATTGAACTCGATGGCAGGAAGTTTGCCCCTGCCGATCAGTTGCCTCTCCCCGAATGGGCGGGTGCTTTAAACGATCGTCCGCAGCCTGTGCTAACGCTCAAAGACGATGATCTGTTTTTGCTGACCGACACTTTTGGCAATATTGGTGGCTCTGCTGATGATGGTCGCAACAGCAGTATGGGGCTATTTTGCAACGACACCCGCTTTTTGAGCCGTTTAGACTTGCAGATTGATGGACGATCGCCCATTCTCTTAAGCAGCACGGCTGAAAAGGGCTTTGCGCTCTCAGTGCTGTGTACCAATCCGCGTTTAGATGAAAAAGTCTCTGCTGAAAACATTGGCATCAAACGCGAACTGGTGCTTAACGGCGGCTTATTTGAAGAAATCGAGATTTCTAACTACAGCACCGAAGCCGTTAGTTTTGAACTCAGCGTTAGCTTTGATGCCGATTTTATTGATTTGTTTGAGGTGCGAGGGTGCGATCGCGTTCAGCGCGGGAAACTGCTCCGGCAGTTGCCCCATGATTCCACCAGTCCAGACCTTGATCCAGAACACCGATCGACTTCACGAGCTTCTGAGGGGGCACCCGTTGAGCTAGTGCTGGCATACTTGGGCTTAGACAATGCCTTGCTAGAATCGCGGATTCAATTCCTGCACCATCAGCCTGACTTTCTCAAAGGCTATACGGCGGTCTGGCATCTTCAGCTAGAGTCGCATGAAACCAAGCTTCTGAGCTATCGATTGCAGATGTTGAGCAATGGGCGATCGGTGTCAAATGTCGATACGCCCCGCACCCTCGGTCAGGCAAAAGCGGCAGAGTCTGCGGAGGAGCAAGCTTGGCAGCAGCAGGTGACTCAGATTCGCTCAGACAAAAGCACTTTTAATCGGGTGATTGAGCGCTCCGAGCAAGATGTTTATCTACTGCGGCAAACGTTTGGTAAGGGCAAAGCCCTCTCAGCCGGGGTGCCGTGGTTCTCAACGCTGTTTGGTCGCGACTCGATTATTGCTGCTTCTCAAACTCTGCTACTCGACCCGCAAATCGCCCGCGAAACGCTGACCATCTTGGCTTATTATCAGGGCAAAGTCGAAGACGAACGGCGCGAAGAACAACCGGGTAAAATTCTGCACGAGATTCGCTTTGGGGAGATGGCTCGCTGTCAAGAAATTCCCCATACGCCCTATTACGGCACGGTAGACGCGACTCCGCTTTGGCTGATGCTCTACGCCGAATATTTTTCTTGGACTGCCGATTATGAAACCCTCGATCGCTTATGGGTGAATGCGATCGCCGCGATGGATTGGGTCGATCGCAATCTCAAAGAAACCGGATATCTCAGCTATGCTCGCAAGTCTGAAAAAGGGCTAGACAACCAAGGCTGGAAGGACTCTGGCAACTGCATCGTCAATCGCAAAGGGCAGCTAGCACTCGGCGCAATTACCCTCTGCGAGGTGCAGGGCTATGTCTATGCGGCAAAAGTGCGGCTGAGTCAAATTGCCCGCATGAAAAAGCGCATTGACCTCGCCGATCGCTGGGAGGCAGAAGCCAGAGATCTCAAAAGTCGGTTTAACCAAGATTTTTGGATGGATGACCAGGATTTTTGTGCGCTGGCGTTAGATGGAGACGGCAAGCACGTAGACAGCATCACATCGAATCCAGGTCACTGCCTGAATTTGGGTATCCTCACACCCGAACGAGCCTACAGCGTTGCCGAACGGCTGCGTGCCCCCGATATGTTTAACGGTTGGGGCATTCGCACTCTCAGCAAGTCGTCACCTGCCTACAATCCGATGGGTTATCACATTGGCTCGGTGTGGCCTCACGATAATGCGATGATTGCGATCGGGCTGCGTTCTCTCGGTCTGATCGATCAAGCGCTAGAACTGTGTAAGGGGTTGCTGGATATGACGCGCTATCAGCCCTATCAGCGACCCCCAGAATTGTTTTGTGGCTACGATCGCACTAACGATAACGAACCTGTTCAATATCCCGTTGCGTGTTCGCCGCAAGCGTGGGCAACGGGCAGCATTTTCCAACTCGTTCACATGATTGTGAATTTAGTTCCCGATGCGCCCAGCAACTATTTGCGAATTATCGATCCGGCGTTGCCTGAGTCGATCAATCGTTTAGGGTTGCAGAATTTGCGAGTCGGTTCGACGCTGTTAGATCTAGAGTTTGAGCGATCGGGTTCTTCAACGGCCTGTCGTGTCTCTAGAAAGCGGGGTAACTTGCGAGTGGTAATCGAAGCCTAGACAAGACGATCGCTGGATTATGGGGATTTTTCTCAAACTCACAATTCAGTCTTAAGAACTGCGGACTGCTGCCAAAACCAACTCGATCGCCCCTTCCCCAAAAGCGATCACCCTTTCCCTTTCGGGCGTTGCTGAATGCAAATATGAATTGCCCCCCTAACCCCCCAAGTTTGAGGGGAACCAGAATCTTAAAGTCCCCCAAAATGGGGGGATTTAGGGGGCGAAAGGATTCAGCCTCGATAGACAGATTCATACCTGCATTCAGCAACGCCCCCTTTCGTTAGTCGGCTCCTTCAATCGGGGCAAACCCTTGTCGCTGGACGTTTTCTGTGACGACGCGAGGCTCTAGAAATTGCAGCAGATAATCCCGTCCGCCCGCCTTTGAGCCAACTCCTGAGAGCTTAAACCCACCAAACGGCTGCCGTGCCACGATCGCGCCTGTGATGCCGCGATTGATATAGAGATTGCCGACTTCAAACTCGGCTTGGGCTTGTTGAATGTGAGACGGCGTACGGGAATAGAGTCCGCCAGTCAGCCCATAAGGAGTGCCGTTGGCGATCGTCAGCGACTCCTCAAAGGTTTTGGCTTTGATCACCGCTAAAACCGGACCGAAGATCTCTTCTTGAGCGATTTTGGCATCGGGTGAAACGTTGGTAAAAATCACCGGGCTGACGAAGTAACCCGAATCGGGGACGGGCATCTCTAAGGCAATTTCCGCCTCAGTTCGACCTTGCTCAATATAGCTCTGGATGCGGCTTTGAGATTCGCCATCAATCACCGGCCCAATCTGAGTGCTGGGCAATTCTGCGGCACCGATGTTGAGCGATCGAGCCGCCTCAATCAATCGATTTAAGAACGTCTCATAAATCGACTCAAGCACGATGACTCGCGAACACGCCGAGCATTTCTGCCCGCTATAGCCAAACGCTGAATGCACCACGCCCTGAACTGCCTGATCTAAATCAGCACTCTCATCGACAATGATGGCATTTTTGCCGCCCATCTCAGCCACAACTCGCTTCAGGTGTCTCTGTCCCGGCTGCAAAACGGCCGCGTCAGCATAGATCTGGCACCCCACTGCTTGAGAACCTGTGAAGACAATCATGTGAGTGTCGCGATGCTTAACCATGTGTGCGCCCACAGTCGGGCCGTCTCCAGGCACAAATTGAAACACTCCTCGTGGAAACCCAGCTTCAATCAGCACCTCTGCGAGTTTGGCGGCGATCACCGACGAGGTTTCAGCAGGTTTGAGCAGGGCGCAATTGCCCGTGACAAGCGCGGCAACCACCATCCCCAAAGGGATTGCTAGCGGAAAGTTCCAGGGAGAAATGACGACGACGATGCCTTTGGCGTGATAGCGATAGTGATTGGTTTCTCCGGGCAGGTCGTAGCGATCGCCCAGATCTAATCGCTCCATCTCATCGGCGTAATAGTTGCAGAAATCGATCGCTTCTGAGACTTCGCCATCGGCTTCTCGAACGGGTTTTCCAGTTTCTAGCACCATCCAACCGATCAGGTCGTTGCGTCTTTGAGTTAGCAGATCTGCCGCTTTGCGAAGCAGGGTTGATCGCTGCGCTACGGGCGTTTTTTGCCACGCTGGAAACGCCGCTTTAGCTGCTGCGATCGCGTGTTCTGCCTGGTCGATGCTGATCATGCCAATCTGCCCCACCACCTCGTTAAACTGAGACGGATTTACTGAAGGTAACTTGTGATCAGTTTCGACAAATTGCCCATCGATATAAGGCAAATAGGTTTTGCCCAACTGCTGACGCACGGTTTGCAAGGCTTGTTGAAGCCGATCGCGCGCTTCCTGATCCGCATAATCAGTATCGGCAACATTGACGAAGTTTTGATTGAGAATTGCAGACTTTGACTCAGAACTCTGAGGTGCAGCAAGTAATTCTTCGATCGGGCGTTCTTCCAAATCTTGTCGCAAAAACGAACTGTTTGCCGTGTTCTCTAACAATCTGCGAATGAGATAAGACATTCCCGGAATTAAGTCGCCGTAGGGACAATAGACGCGAACTCGATAGCCTTGATCAACAATGGCTTTGGCTAATTTGTCTCCCATTCCATAGAGGGTTTGAAACTCAATGCGACGCGCAGGAATTTTGAGGGCTTTGGCAATCGCGATCGCGTGTGCCTGAGTGCGAACGTTGTGACTGCCGATCGCGGCGTAGAGATATTCGTGGTTTTCTAACAGCAGTCGCGTTAGCGTTTCAAAATTGGCATCGGTTGCAGATTTTTCGTTATAGACAGGCTGTTCCCAATCTTTTTGCGCCGCTTTGATGGTTTCTTGATCCCAATAAGCCCCTTTGACTAAACGAATAGTTAATGGAGTGCCGCGCTGTTTTGCCCAAGCGATCAGATCTTGCAAATCTCGCTCACTGTCTCGCAGATAAGCTTGTAGCGTCACGCCAATATCACTGCGATCGCGAAACTCATCCTCTAACAAAATCTGCTTGAGAATCGCCAGCGTCAGATCTTTATAGGCATACTGCTCCATATCAAAGTGAACGGCGGTGCCTAACTCTTTTGCCCGTCGCAGCAGGACTCGAACGCGCTCACTCACCCGCTCTTGGCTACCCTGAGCATCCAACGGGTCAAACTGCGAATAAAACGCGGTCAATTTCACCGAAACCTGAACTTTTGGCAGCGGTTGCCCGTCTGCTAAATCGATCGCTGGCACTGTTGCCCAATTTTGAGCCGCTGCGGTAAGTTGGGTCATCAGATCGAGATAGCGATCGAGATAAGATTGCGCCTCGGCTTCGGTGATCACCGCCTCACCCAATAAATCGACGGTGAAGCCCATCTTCTCTTTTCGCAACCGTTCTAAAGTTTTAAGAACTTGCTTCGTAGTTTCCCCAGAAATGTATTTGTGCGCCAGCGTTTCGACCGCTGTTGAAACTGTGGTGGCGGCAACCTGTCCGGGCATTGAGTCCGCGTTGGCAAAATTGAGCAATCCCTTTAAGGCTGCGGGTAGCTCGACGCTGGCATCGCTCAAATATTCTTGCAGGTGGCGGGCGATCTCGGCTTTGCTGCGGAGCGAAGGCAGACAGTCAATAAAGCGAAATAACTGCACTCTCAAGCCGGGATTCTCCATCGTCCAGCCTAGGAGTTTGTCATCCCAGCGCATCTGATCGCGCATTTGGGCAAAGAACGATCGAGACTCGCGAGTAGCTCCGAGCAGTTGACGCGCGATCGCTTGGGTTTGAGTTTCATAGATGCGGTCAGACACTTGGGCAACCATAAGTTCCTATCTCAAAATATTGTCTAGTCAATCAAAAGCTTCTAACTACTATTGTCGCCAAAGAACGTCCTCATAAATGTCAACTCCGCAATTTAAGAAACGTGGATTTGTTAAGGTGCAACTTCTCGTACTTAACTAGAGTGTCTATGAGTTTGTTGATTGTTCCGGTTGGGTCGGCTTGTGCTCCCTAAATTCCCCAGTCTGGCAGGGCTAATTAGTTGCCATTAGAGGAAGGCTGAAAGTATTGAACTGTCATTTTACTTTTAAATTAAGCCTGACGAGTAAATCAGGGCTACAGGTTTTCTACGACGGTCTTAAATTAGCCATGCCAGCGAGTGGGGATAGGTATCATCAGCCGAGCACTGCCCTGATTCCAAAGTGTTTCCATTCAATTGATTTCCCCAGGCGGGTGAGGACGCAACCAGACTTAACCCACAAAGGCACGGTAGCTCAGATGTTTCTACGCAACTGATCTTGGTGATCTGATAGCTACATTAATGACTTATCAAGCCAACTTGGGAATAAACTGCTTG
>JAYVFW010000392.1:0-9846 GCA_043772715.1 Phormidesmis sp.
CGATTTGCAGTCGAAGTCAAATCTAAAATTACGTCATCCAGCCCTAATAAAGGTCGAACATCAAGTCCCGGCTTCAGCGTTCCCAGCACTGACTCGTCAAAAATGTGGATGCCCTCTGATTCTTTAGTTAATCCCACTTCCGACAATGAGCAGATCATGCCTTCTGAAGGAACGCCCCTCAACTTAGCGGGTTTAATCTTCAGGTCAATTTTGGGCAAATAAGTTCCTAACGTTGCCACCGGGACAAAAACTCCGGCTCGGACATTTGCCGCCCCGCAGACGATCGTAGAAGGACTGTCACCCCCGATATCGACTTTGCAAACACTCAAGCGATCGGCATTGGGGTGAGAGTCGCGCTCTAGCACTTTGCCCACCACAACTCCATCTGCCCAAGTGCGGCGGTCTTCAATATCTTCTACCTCAAACCCTGCCATCGTCAACATTTCAGCCAAAGCTTCCGGAGGCATTGAAATATCTACCAGTTCCCGCAGCCAGTCTAGAGAAATACGCATTGAGCTTGCTTTTGATCTACGCTAGTCTGAATCATTCTACCGCTCTCAGGCAAAGGATTGAGCAGAGAGCAGTCTGACTCCTCAAATTCTTGACCCTGTAGTCAGAATAGAAATAGCCTGCTCTTTGCGACATGGCGATCTAAGTGTTTTGGCTAGAGTGTCTTGCTCAATTTCAGATTTATGTCTCACAAACTTACGGAAGTTCCAGCCCGTTAGAGTATTGAGTAATAGGAGATTAATCTCACTTTTGTGACCAGGCTATCTTTTGAGCACCTATTCTCAAACTTCTATAGCGCAATGTCATCAAAATTCATCTAGACAAGCACGATTTTCACAGTCTACGATTATATAGGAGGGGTCTTCTAAAACCGGAATCAGCTCTTTTAATCTCACTCGCTCCTAGTTCGCCTCTAGACGATCGCCCAGTTGCTATAAAAATTGTCCATTCTGAAAGGAAAGTTCACGCTATTGTTGTTGGCAGACCCTAACCGCATGGGTATCCTGTATAACCAGGAGCATTCAGCAGCCTAGGGGCTTGGACGCTGCTAGTTTATAGAGACTTTAAGTTGAATAGCTCAACTTTAGACACTCTTTAAAGGATCTCTGACACCTCTGACCCTATAGTCATTAAGTCGGTGCCCAGATCATCAGGGCAAGATAGCAATATCCCACTACTCACAATCAACGCGGGTAATGCTGAATGAGCTACTGCTTGAATCCAGTCTGTCCACATCCTGAAAACCTCATCCACACTGAATCGTGTCAGGCTTGTGGCTCTAAGCTGCTGTTGAGCGATCGCTTTCGGATTCTGCACGCGCTTGGTCAGGGAGGCTTTGGGGCAACCTTTCTAGCCCGCAACGAGTCTCTGCCAGGTCAGCCCAACTGTGTGATTAAGCAACTCCGTCCCACTGCTACCGCTCCTCACGTTTTGCAGATGGCGCGAGATCTATTTGAGCGAGAAGCAGGCACTTTAGGAAGAATTGGCAACCATCCTCAAATTCCTCAGTTGTTGGACTATTTTGAGGCAAATCAAGAGTTTTATCTAGTCCAAGAATATATTAGTGGAGCAACACTACAACAAGAAGTTAAGCGAGAAGGCACTTTTGGCGAACTAAAAGTCAAGGTCTTTCTGAGCGAAATTTTGCCCATTCTGCAATATATTCACAGTCATCAAGTCATTCACCGTGATATTAAGCCCGCAAATTTAATTCGCCGCTCTCATGACTGCAAACTGGTGTTGATCGACTTTGGAGCGGTCAAAAATCAGGTGAGCGATTTGAACGCTAGTCTTTCAGAGCAAACAGCTCTCACCTCTTATGCGATCGGCACCCCTGGCTTTGCCCCACCTGAGCAGATGGCAATGCGTCCGATATACGCTAGCGATCTCTATGCGCTAGGAGTCACCTGCATCTATCTGTTAACCGGGAGATCTCCTAAAGATTTAGACTATGACCCTGCAACGGGAGAGCTAGTTTGGCAAAAACAAGTCCAGGTGAGCGACCACTTTGCTAAGGTTCTTAGAAAAATGCTCGAAGTCTCAGTTCGTCACCGCTATCAGTCGGCAAACGAGATTCTGCGAGATTTAGATCTGGAACCCTACCTAGAAAGTTTGGCAAGCGGGATGACTAACGTGCCAGCCCAGCCAAACACCGCCGGACGCAAGAGAGGTGACCCTTCTGGGCCCGACTCTCAAGATTCTTCCTCCGCCTCTCCCAATGCTCGGGCTGCGATGGCAATTAGAGCGCGTCAGACTCGCACTGAATCGACTAGCTTTCAGTCTGGGCAGACCCGTGGTCGCGTTATGGCTGCCAAACCGTCAGTTTCAGGGGCTAAAAACCGCGACTCTGGGGGGCGTATCGGCAACTCTGGAGGAGGGCAGTCGAGCAGTTCACCTAAACTAGATTCTCAAGGGTTACAGAGCTACTACAGCAAAGGGAAACGAGATTTTGCTTCTTATGATTTGACGGAGTTGATTCTGTCAAAAGTCGATTTATCGAATGCGGTTTTCCATCAGGCAAACTTGCACAGAGTCAATCTTCAGGGAGCCAACCTGATCAGCGTTAACTTTGGACGCGCCAATCTCAGTCACGCGAACCTTCGCGATGCCAATCTGACAAAAGCTTATCTCAGCAATGCTGACTTAGAAGGTGCAGACTTGCGCGGAGCGAACTTAAGTAGTGCCTACCTACTCAACGCAAACTTGCGAGGTGCTAATCTCTGTGGCGCAAATCTCACAGGGGCAAAGTTGAGTCAAGAGCAGTTGACAATGGCACGAACGAACTGGATGACGATCAGACCCACAGGCAAACGCGGAATTTGGTAAAGCTGATCATCAGAGCGCTTCTGAAAATAGAAGATGAGCAATCTTCTGTTCGCTAGTGTACTTTTTCAAGTTTAGAAGACCTGTACATTTGAATAATCTTGTTTACCCGGAATACAGTCCTCTACCAGCAATGTTAGAGGATTTTTTTGTGAAAGAAAGAGGGCGATCGCACACCCTCATCCGCTACCTCTGTTACTTCTGGATTGCCAATTCTTCTATTGCTGGGTCAAACACAATCTCATATTTTCCGGTCGGGTTCAGCCGCCTCAATACCCGCAAATGTTCCGTCGCATCATTCCGTCGCCGAAATCGAGCCACCACACGGCGCTGCATCTTTGGCAAAAGCTGAATAATGCACCAAGGAGACAAACGATCGCGGTAACTCCGCACAAAACTGTCACCAACCGTTGCTGACGGCTGCGATGCTGATATCATATGGTTACCTCCCTTCATGGGATAAGAAGTGCGATCGCTCTCAAGTTTTCCAGGCGAAAAGAGCGATCGCTTTTCAATGTACAAACTTTATTAAAGGACGCAATTGCGTCCATGTCAAGGCTTAAATGGGGTTAGTTAGATTAAAAATTCGAGAGCTTGCTGATGAGCGAGGTTGGACGCTTGCAGAAGTCGCTAAAAGGGCTGGAGTCAACTACAGTACGCTCAAAAGTTATGTTCAGCGCGGAACCCTAAATACGGTTGATTTGAGTGCGGTTTATAAGATTGCGAAGGCTTTTGAGGTGACGATCGATGATTTGGTTGAAGTGGTGGAATAAATTAACGTCGTTCCTAACCCTCTTTAGCAGTCGATCGAGCTAACTTCGCAACATTGTCGCGATAGATTTGGATCTTTTCGTCTGCATCTTCGCGAACAGCAAGCGATCGCTGAATTTCACCGAGATAGAGCGGCTCAGAAACACCGGGTTCTGGATGCACGTTGGTTCGCAGTCGAATCGTCAGGCGTGGCTCTCCCTGCGTCATGCGACCTGGAGAATAAAGATCGATCGCCGCCTGACGCAGCGTTGCCTCGACTTGTGGCTCAGTTACAGTCGGCGGCACCACGATCACAACTTGAGAAGAAGCCTTATCGAAAATTCTGGAATAGTGGACTGCGTTGGGAATATTGGGACGAGTGTAAATTGACAAACCCAGGGCAAAAATGCCTGCGGTTAAAACCGCCATAAACCCAGTAATGCCGACTAAACGAAAGCGAATTCCCCACTTTAAGACAAACCCCAGCACCGCTAGAATTGCCACCACGATCGTCAGAATTCCTGACCATTGGGCATCGGTTAAAAGTTGTGCAGGTTCAAACATGGAGACAAAAAATTGAATGAGGTGAATAAACGCGATGTAATGCCTGAGTCTCTGCTACTCGTTGCTGATAAACCCAGCGGGCTGTGGCTCATTTTCAGATTCGAGCGCGGCTTTTAGCGTGTGCCAAGTCAGCGTCGCACATTTAATGCGAACTGGGAACTGAGATACGCCTTTCATAACATTCAGCTTGCGCTGCTCAGTCGGAAACTCGGCATTGCCTTGCATCATGCTCTGAAAACGCTGCACCATCTCTAAAGCTTCGTCGGTGCTTTTGCCACGCATTGCTTCTGCCATTAAGTCAGCCGATGCCATCGCGATCGCACAGCCTTCACCCTCAAATTTGACATCCTCAATGTGGTCGCCCGCTTCGTTAAGTCTGACGGTGAGTTCGATCGTGTCTCCGCACGAAGGATTGTGTCCTCGTTGCAGCCGATGCACTGGGCTGGTCACGCCTCGGTGTTTTGGCTTTTTGTAGCGTTCTAGAATGACCTGTTGATAAAGGTCACGCAGATTTGCCAGCGTCATAATTTCGATTGGTTACGGCTGTCTTCATCCTATCAGGCTCTCCAGCGATCGAGAAGGTGAGATCACCGTCTACGATCGCCCTATCATCGTTGGTTTCAGAATCTCTTCAACCCATTCCTGATGCAAATTTGATACCCTATTTCAATAAGTCTTGGGGGATGAAGCGTGGATATTCAAATTGGCAGAGGCAAAACGGCCCGTCGAGCCTATGGAATTGACGAGATTGCACTGGCTCCTGGACAACGCACCCTCGATCCAAAATTAGCAGATACGCGCTGGACGATCGGCGGCATTGAGCGCGAAATTCCCATCATTGCTAGTGCAATGGATGGGGTCGTTGATGTGAAGATGGCAGTTCTGCTGTCGGAGTTAGGGGCACTGGGCGTTCTCAACTTAGAAGGCGTGCAGACTCGCTACGAAAACCCTGATCCCATTCTGGATGAAATCGCCGCCGTGGGTAAGGATGGATTTGTGACGTTGATGCAGCGACTCTATTTAGAGCCGATCAAACCTGAATTGATCGAAAAGCGAGTCAAAGAAATCAAGCAACAGGGCGGAATTGCAGCAGTTAGCGCAACTCCCGCCGGAGCCATTCAGTTTGGTCAAGTTGTGGCTAAAGCCGGAGCCGATCTGTTTTTTGTACAAGCCACTGTCGTTTCGACGGCTCACCTCGCACCCGAATCGATTACGCCCCTAGACTTAGCTCAGTTTTGTCAAGAGATGCCGATTCCAGTAATTTTAGGCAACTGCGTCACCTACGAAGTCACCTTGAATTTGATGAAAGCAGGTGCGGCGGGCGTGCTGGTAGGCATTGGGCCCGGTGCAGCGTGTACGTCGCGTGGGGTTTTAGGGGTCGGAGTTCCGCAGGCAACGGCGATCGCAGACTGTGCTGCCGCTCGGGATGACTATTATCGCGAAACTGGAAATTATGTCCCTATCATTGCTGATGGCGGCTTGATCACGGGGGGAGACATCTGTAAGTGCATCGCCTGTGGAGCAGATGGCGTGATGATTGGCTCTCCCTTTGCCAGAGCGCAAGAAGCTCCCGGACGCGGCTTTCACTGGGGCATGGCAACGCCTAGCCCTGTGTTGCCCAGAGGCACGCGCATTCGAGTTGGCACCACGGGCACCCTGCAACAAATTTTGCGCGGTCTGGCTCAACTCGACGATGGCACCCACAACTTTTTAGGATCTCTGCAAACCAGCATGGGCACCTTGGGCGCAAAAGACATTAAAGAGATGCAGCAGGTCGAAGTCGTGATTGCGCCGTCGCTGCTAACTGAAGGCAAGGTCTACCAGAAAGCCCAACAGTTAGGCATGGGTAAATAGAGGCTGAGTTAACGATCGCCTGCACAAATTCTTAAGAGTTTTTCCAGTCTCTCTCACACCCCTAGAAATTACAAATCCGTCGTCTACAATGGAGAAAGCGGAGACGAAAGTTTCCGTTCACTCCTCACACCACACTCCGCCTGAACTTCGGTTTAGGCGGTTCCTTTTTATAGAGGCAGGTTTCAGGGTTTAACCCGACCCTCACTCAGAACTTAACAACAAATTTGCATTGTCGAAAACGCTCACCCCTCAAGAGAAGCGCGGATTGTATCTAATTATGTCTGCACTATGATGAGAGCCTGTCGTTTTTGCTATGGTAGAATTTCCTCGAACGAGTATAGGCATAGGATTTTCAGGCATGTCAGCAGCCGCACAAGTTACAGATTCTACGTTTGATCAAGAAGTACTTGAGAGCGAAGTTCCGGTTTTAGTCGATTTTTGGGCACCCTGGTGTGGCCCCTGCCGCATGGTGGCACCCGTCGTCGATGAAATCGCAGCTCAGTTTGAGGGCAAAGTCAAGGTGGTCAAAGTTAACACCGACGACAACCCCAGTATCGCTAGCAAGTATGGGATTCGCAGCATTCCAACGCTAATGATTTTTAAGGGAGGACAACGCGTCGATATGGTGGTAGGTGCCGTGCCCAAAACGACCCTCTCTAATACCCTCGAAAAGCATCTCTAGGTTTCGTTCTTCTCGTCACGCCCTTCGGAATTTCGTCAAGCGAATTGCCACACCAACCGTTTATGAGTTCCTGGTCGCTCACTCTTTGGGTTGGGCACACTCAAACGAGAGGAGTGAACGGTCTTGGTGATGATGCACTAGCAGTATGCTGATAACGCCTCGGCTCTGATGCAGGGAGGCGTTTTTTACTGTCTATATGAATTCTCTTTGTCTAAGATCTCGCTAGAATAGATAGCCCAGCCCAGTTTAGAGGAGTGTTATGGTTCCCGATCGCACCGTTCAGGCAATAGAGTCGCTTCAGATCACGGTCAATGACTTGTTGCAGCAGTTGCCCAACCTGCGTCACGGGGAATTAATTGCTCAATCGCTGGCGCTGATTGTGCAAATGGCAGGAAACGACATCGATCGGCTAGATTGGAAAATTCTCAATGCGTCTCTGCAAGACATGGGGCGGGCGTTTAGCACGTTTTATCCTTACCGTCACGTTCGCAAAATTGCCATTTTTGGCTCGGCTCGAATTTCACCCGACACTGAGGAGTATCAGATGGCGCGGGAGTTTGCCCGCTGCGTCACGGCTCAGGGCTATATGGTGATCACCGGGGCAGGAGGTGGCATCATGCAAGCTGGCAATGAAGGAGCCGGGGCGGATCAATCCTTCGGGCTAAACATTCAGCTTCCCTTCGAGCAGGGCGCGAACCCGTTTATCGAAGGCGATCCTAAACTGGTTCCGTTTAAGTATTTTTTCACGCGCAAAGTTTTCTTTCTGCGGGAAAGTGATGCCTTAGCGCTGTTTCCGGGGGGGTTTGGCACGCAGGATGAAGCGTTTGAATGTTTGACGCTGACGCAAACGGGCAAGTCGGCTCCGGTGCCGCTCGTGTTGATTGACAAGCCAGGTGGCAGCTATTGGCACGACTGGGCAAATTATGTTGACAAGCAGTTGCTGAAGCGGGGGCTAATCAGTCCCGACGATCCAAGTTTGTATACGATCACAGAAGATATCGATGTCGCGTGTGATGCGATTTCTAGCTTTTATCGGGTCTATCACTCTAGCCGCTATGTGGGTGAGCAGTTGGTGATTCGGCTTAAGTCTGACTTGACGGATGAAAGTGTAGCGCTGCTGAATGAGGGCTTTGCCGATATTTTGGTAAAAGGGACGATCGAGCGCAGTAAAGCGCTTCCTCAAGAGGCTCAAGACGAAACTTTTGATTTGCCCCGTTTGGTGCTGCACTTTAACCAAAAAGACTTGGGTCGGCTCTATCGCTTGATTGCCACCATCAACCAGCTAGGAACGCCGATGCTTTCACAAGAAGACTCGGCGCACCCAGAGCGAAAATAAGTCCTCACATTAGAAAGACATCTTCTCACTGCTTACTGCGATCGACCGTTGAGCAATTGAGCGTTGAAGAGACGCTGTAGCTCAGAGTGTTGAGTCAGATTCGATCGTCTGTATGCCCTCAACCGCCACATCCACCCCCGCCATGTCCGCCTCCACCTCCGCCAGTCCCACCGAAACCCCCACCTTCTTTATAGTTGCCCGTGCTTCCATTATGAGAGTGACTGCCGCGTCCGCTCTTAATAAGAAAGTAAATTACATATATGAAAACAATGAAAGGAGAAAATGCTGCGAGTAGAACCACACACGTTAAAACTTTGTCGAGAAGTGACTGGGGGTTACTAGGACTTACTTTCGGTTGATAGTTCTGCAAAACTTTGACAACTTCTTGAGTTCCTGTCAGCATTGCCCCGTTGTAATTGCGCTCATTCACGCGGGGTCTGATGTCTCGTTGAATCAAGCTCACAACTTCTGCGTCTGGGAGAATTTGGGTAATGCCCCAGCCTGTGACGATTTCGATACGATCGCGGGGCATTTGCCCTTGGCGATCGTCCCCTCTGCTATACATCAGCAAAACACCGTTGTCTAAACCTTTTTTGCCGATCGTCCAGTAATTAAACCAGGCAAGGGCAAATGCACGCGGAGAACTGTAGCCTTGCATTTCTGGCACAGTAATGACCATAATTTCACAGCTATTTTTTGCTTCTAGCTGATCAACCAGGCGATTAATCTCGGCTTCAGTTTTGGGACTGAGAACATCGATCGCATCTGTCACCCAACTGTGAGGACGTAACCCTGGAACCTCTTGAACTGTGATCGCGCTTGTCGCAGTAGGAGAAATCACAATAATTGCGCTGACTAAGGCAACTCGAACTGCAAATGTAAGAAATTTCATGCAACTAGCTTCCGTTTGATTAGGCAAAAACTCTTAATATTCTGCCCCTAAGTCGATCGCGGAAGTTTGACCGATATCAGCCAAACTTTTTGGGCAGACGGATCAGACGGTCTGATGCATGAACAAAGATTAGATGTTCGGCATGATTTACCTACTGAACCGTGTCAGGTAACTGAGTCCAGTCAACACTTTCTGCGGGTTCTGACTGGCGTTGTTTGCCGTCTAGTAAGCAACTGACGGTCATATCTCCCATGACGTTGATAGCAGTTCGGCAGCGATCGAGAAACCAATCTACGGTCACTAGCAGCGCAATATATTGAGTGGGCAAACCGACTGCGGTGAATACGAGCGTCATCGTTACCAAGCCTGCTTCTGGAATGCCTGCGGCACCGACTGAAGCAAAGATAGCAGTTAATACAACGACGAATTGCTGAGACAAACTTAAATCAAGTCCTAGGATTTGGGCGACAAACAGCGCGGACATCGCTTCGTATAATGCTGTGCCGTCATTATTGAAATTGCTGCCAACTAATGCACCTAATGATGCTGAAGATTCCCGCAATCCTATTTTTTCTATCAAAACTCTAAACGTGACAGGCATCGCTATGGTTGATGATGCTGTTGAGAAAGCAGTCAGTAGAGCATCGCTACCACCTTTCAAAAATCGTTTTGGGCTAACCCAAGATCCTAACCGAACTCGCATCACATAAAAGATTGACTGTAGGAATAGAGCCAGCAATACTGCGACTACAAAAGCTCCTAATGATTTAAATGGTTCAAATCCTTGTAAAGCGATCGTTTTTGCAACAATTCCAAAAACGGCTAGTGGCACCAGGGCGATTACAAACTGTAATATCTGCACCACTGCCTCAAACAAAATAGTGATGACTTGTTCGATCGCGCGATAATCCTGCTTTCCTTGCTCAATTTGCTGGG